>NZ_CP031611.1:608267-912401 GCF_001687475.2 Campylobacter hepaticus | reverse complement strand
CCTGGAAGTGCTTTTAAACCTTTTGTGTATCAAATAGCTATTAATTTAGGATATTCTCCTATGAGTGAAATCGCTGATATTTCAAGGATTTTTAAAGGTGGTGCGGGGAATAATCAAGATTGGAAACCAAAAAATTATGGTGGAAGTTTTCAAGGACTTATTACTTTAAAACAAGCTCTTACAGGATCAAGAAATTTAGCTACTATTAATCTTGCTCTTGATATGGGTCTTGATGTAGTTCATTCAAAGCTTCTTGAAATGGGATTTAAAAATATTCCTTCTGATCTTTCTATAGTTCTTGGAAGTTTTGGAATTTCTCCTTTGGAATTTGCAAGATTTTATACTATGTTTGGAAATTATGGAGTCATAAAAGATCCTCAAATTATTAAAGAAGTAAGAGATAAAGAGGGAAATACAGTTTTAGAATTTAAATCAAATGAAACAAAAATCAGCGACGAGGCCCAAAGCTTTTTAGTTTTAGACATGATGAAAAATGTTGTTGAAAAAGGCACTGGACGTAATGCAAGGGTTAAAGATATAGAAATAGCAGGTAAAACAGGAACAACAAATAAAAGTGTGGATGCTTGGTTTTGTGGTATTACCCCTGAAATACAAGCTGTTATTTGGTATGGTAATGATAATAATAAAGCTATGCGTTATACAGAAGGAGGAGCTAGAACTGCTGCTCCTGTATTTAGAGAATTTTTAAGCAAATACATAGAAAAATTTCCTGATACAACTAGAAAATTTAGTATTCCAAAAGGTGTTTATCGTGGAAATTATAAAGGAGAAAGTGCTTATTATACCATTAAATCGCCTTTGCCAAAGGCAAATGCAAGTTTGAATGAAAGTGAGATTATATTTTGAAAGTAGAATTTTCTACTTTCAAGAGGTTTAAATTTTCTTAATGATAATTTTATCATTTTGAGCATCAATGCAAATGTTATCATTTTCATGTAATTCATCAGCAAGTATCATATCGCTTAATTTATCTTCTACCAAATCATAAATAGCTCTTTTTAAAGGTCTAGCTCCAAAGTCAGGATCAAAACCATCTTTAGCGATTAAAAGTGCAGCATTTTCGCTTAAACTTGTTTTTATGCCCTTGCTTTCTAAATTTTTTTGCAAATCTTTAAATAAAAGTTTGACTATTTCATACGCTTCATCTTTGCCTAGAGGATTAAAAGTGATAATATCATCTAAGCGGTTTAAAAATTCAGGTTTAAAAAAGTTTTTTAGTTCTGCTTTAACTGCTTGCTCTTGCTCTTTAGCACTTAAAGTCATAATGGATTGTGAAGCAATGTTTGAAGTTAAAATAATAATGGTATTTTTAAAATCTACTGTGATGCCTTTGCTATCTGTAGCTCTACCATCATCTAAAATACCTAAGAGTATATTAAATACATCTTTGTGGGCTTTTTCTACTTCATCAAATAAAAGCACACTATAAGGTTTTGTGCGTACTGCTTGAGTAAGTTCACCTCCTTCTTCGTGTCCTATATATCCTGGAGGGGCTCCTAAAAGTCTTGAAACACTATGTTTTTCCATAAATTCACTCATATCAAAGCGTATCATTGCTTTTTCATCATCAAATAAAAATTTTGCTAAAGCTTTTGCTGATTGGGTTTTGCCTACCCCTGTTGGACCTAAAAATAAAAAACTTCCTATAGGTTTATTATCAGCATTAAGTCCTGCTTTGTTGCGTTTAATGGCTCTTGCTAAAGCACTTAAGGCTTGATCTTGACCTATGACACTTTCTTTAAGATGTTTTTCTACTTCTAGGAATTTTTGTTTTTCAGAAGTTAGCATTTTTTGTACACTAATACCTGTCCATTTGCTTAATATTCCAGCTACTAAATCTTCATCTACTTGATTTTTAAGTAAGACCCCATTTTCACTCATTTTTTTCCATTTTTCTTCTAAGACTTCAACCTCTTTTTCAAAGCTTGGGATTTTTCCATATTCTAATTCGGCAGCCTTTTGAAATTCTCCTTTGGTTTTAGCTAAGGTGGCTTCATTTTTGAGTATATCAATTTCTTTTTTCTTTGTGCTGATTTTATCAAAAACATTTTTTTCATTTTCAAATTGAGAATTTAGGGTATTTTGTTTTTCTTTTAAGTTGGCTAATTCTTTTGAAATTTCATCGAGTCTTTTTTGATTTTTTTCATCGTTTTCCATTTTTAAGGCTTCATTTTCAACTTCTAAAGTTTCTATGTCTTTGCGAACTTTTCTTAAAGAACTTGGTTCGCTTTCAATTTGCATTTTAAGTTCAGCTGCTGCTTCATCGATTAAATCAATGGCTTTATCAGGTAAAAAACGATCAGCTATATAGCGTTTTGAAAGTTTAGCTGCTGCTACTAGGGCGCTATCATTTATGCTGACATTGTGATGAATTTCAAGTTTTTCTTTTATTCCTCTTAACATAGCTAAAGCTTCATTTAAGGTAGGTTCTCCTACATTTATAGGTAAAAAACGGCGCTGTAAGGCTGCATCTTTTTCGAAGTATTTGCGATATTCTTTTAAGGTTGTTGCTCCTATAGTATGCAGTTCTCCTCTTGCAAGGGCAGGTTTTAAAATATTTGCTGCATCCATGCTTCCTTCGCTTGCACCTGCACCTACTATGGTATGAATTTCATCGATAAAAAGTATAATGTTTTCATTTTTTATCACTTCTTTAACTACTGCTTTTAATCTATCTTCAAATTCTCCGCGGTATTTTGCACCTGCAATTAAAGCACTCATGTCAAGAGCAATTACTTTTTTATTTTGTAAAGATTTGGGTACATCTTGTTTAACGATTCTTTGGGCTAAAGCTTCAACAATAGCTGTTTTTCCTACGCCAGGTTCACCTAAAAGTATAGGATTGTTTTTGGTTTTGCGTATTAAAATTTGCATTAGACGTTGAATTTCTTCTTCTCTGCCTATAACAGGATCAAGCTTTCCTTCGCTAGCTTTTGCACTTAAATCTATACCAAATTTATTAAGAGTATCTAAGGTTTCATCACTTGTTTTGGTGTCGATTTTACGTCCTGCTCTTAAGTTTTGAAGTTCTTTTTGAAATTCTCTTAAATCTAAAAATTGTTCTAAAATTTCTTTTATAGGAGTTTTTTGGCTTTGACTTATAAGCCAAGTGTCTATACTTAAATAACTGTCTTTATTGGCATTCATAAGACCTTTTGCATTTTCTAAAGAGTCTATTAAATCATTTGAAAAACGTATATTTTGAGAATTTACATTAGAACTTGTAGGAAGTTTTGCGATTTTGCTTTTAATTTCAAGTTCTAAGGCTTCTTTGGAAATATTTAATTTATTTAAAATTTGATTTAAAATATTAGTATGATCTAAAGTTAATGCCCACAAAAGATGTAAAGGTTTCACTTCATTGTTTTTAGAGTGTATTGCTAAAGATACTGCATTTTCTAAGCTTGAAAGCATACTATTTGTTAAAAAATCTTGTATATTTGCCATGATTTATCCTTTATTGTTTATTCGATAGTTATTATATAACTTTAGTCAAATAATGTCAACTTAATTAAATAATTTTTTTTAAATAATAAATCAAATCATTAATTTTAAGTTATTTCATGAACATATCTATGGCTTTGTTAAGTTCTTCTATGCTTTTAGTGTCATTTTCTTTTGCAGCATGGATCATGCAATGGGCTAGATGTTCTTTTAAGATTACTTTAGCAGTATTGTTTACTTGTGCTTTTACTGCAGCAAGTTGTATTAAAATTTCGCTACAATCTTTATCGTTTTCAACCATTCTTTTAATAGCATTTAAATGACCTATGGTTCTACTTAAGCGGTTGCAAACTGTTTTTATATGTTTTTGAGAATGCGTGTGTTTTATTTGATGCATGATTTTACTTTCTTTTTTAATATTTTACTTAATTTTAACATATTTTTAAGAAATTCAAATGATTTACGAAATTTTAAGTAATTTTTACTAAAATTTAATATTTAAATCAAAATACTATAATATTGGAGCTTACTTTGAAAACAAAACGATTTTTTACAAGCCTTGCAGGTTTTACTAGCACTTTTATTTTATGTTTTTTTCTAGCTAGCCATTTACAAGCTAAAATTGATCAAAAAGAAGAGCAGGTTAAAAAGCGTTTAGAAGCTTTAGATAAACTTACAAAAACTCTTGCTATAGTAGAACAATATTACGTAGAAGATCAAAATATTAGTGAGTTAGTTGATAAATCTTTATCGGGTCTTTTAAGTAATCTTGATGCGCATTCTTCTTTTTTAAATGAAAAAGATTTTAATGATATGAAAATTCAAACTAATGGTGAGTTTGGTGGACTTGGTATTACTGTTGGGATGAAAGATGGAGCTTTAACGGTAATTTCACCTATAGAAGGTACTCCAGCTGATAAAGCAGGGATTAAGTCAGGGGATATTATTTTAAAGATCAATGATGAGGCAACATTAGGAATTAACTTAAATGATGCCGTAGAAAAAATGCGTGGCAAGCCTAAAACTAAAATAGTTCTTACTATTTTTAGAAAAGGAGCGACTAAACCTTTTGATGTTAGTTTAATAAGAGAGATTATCAAGATCGAAAGTGTTTATGCAAAAATGATAGAAAATCAAAATATACTTTATCTTAGAGTAACTAATTTTGATAAAAATGTTGTGGATATGGCAAAAAAAGAACTTAAAAAATATCCAAAAGTCAAAGGTATTATTTTAGATCTTAGAAATAATCCTGGCGGGCTTTTAAATCAAGCCATAGGACTTGTGAATTTATTTGTAGATAAGGGAGTTATTGTTTCTCAAAAAGGACGTATTGAAAGTGAAAATCAAGAATATAAAGCTGATCCTAAAAATAAAATTTCTAATGCATCTTTGGTGGTTCTTGTTAATGGTGGTAGTGCAAGTGCAAGTGAAATTGTCAGTGGGGCTTTACAAGATCTTAAGCGTGCAGTAGTAGTGGGTGAAAACACTTTTGGAAAAGGTAGTGTACAACAAATCATACCTATAAATCAAAGTGAAGCTTTAAGACTTACTATTGCTAGATATTATCTTCCAAGTGGGCGTACTATTCAAGCAGTGGGTGTTAAACCTGATATTGAAGTTTTTCCAGGTAAGGTAAATATTCAAGAAGATAGTTTTATCATTAAAGAAAGTGATTTAAAGCAACATTTAGAAGGCGAATTAGAAAAAATAAATAAAGATAAAAAAGAAGATAAACAAGAAAATAAAGATAATAAAAATATAATCACTCAAAAGCAAATTAATAATGATATTCAGCTAAAATCAGCTATAGATACTATAAAAATTTTAAATATTAAACAAGGTAATCAATGACAAAAAAACAATTGCTTTATGAAGGAAAAGGTAAAAAAATTTTTAAAACCGATGATGAAGATTTACTCATTAGTGAATTTAAGGATGATTTAACGGCTTTTAATGCTGAAAAAAAAGGAAATGAAAAAGGAAAGGGAAGCTTAAATTGTAAAATTAGTACAGAAATTTTTCGTTTACTTGAAAAAAATGGTATTAAAACACATTTAATTGAAACTATAAGTGATACAGAGCAAGTGATTAAAAAATGTGAAATTATACCTATTGAAATAATAGTGCGTAATGTAGCTACTGGATCACTTACGAAAAGATTAGGTATTAAAGATGGGAGTGTTTTACCTTTTGCTTTAGTGGAATTGTGTCTTAAAGATGATGCTTTAGGCGATCCTTTTATTAATGATGAGCATTGTTTGATTTTAAATTTAGTGCCAAATGAAAATTATATTAAAGAAATCAAAGAGTTAGCTAGAAAAATTAATTCTATTTTAACTGTTTTTTTTGATGCTAAAAATTTAAGACTTATTGATTTTAAAATAGAATTAGGTTTCACTAAGGATAAAGAACTTGTTTTAGCCGATGAAATAAGTCCTGATAGTTGTAGATTTTGGGATAAATTAAGCAATGAAAAATTAGACAAAGATAGATTTCGTCAAGATTTGGGTAATGTTAAAATGGCTTATGAAGAAGTTTTAAAAAGAATATTAAATTAAGGAAAAAAATGAAAGTTATTGTCAATATTTCTTTAAAGGATGGTGTTTTAGATCCTCAGGGTAAGGCTATAGAGAAAGCTTTACATTCTTTAAGTTTTGATCAGGTAAAAGAGGTGAAAATTGCTAAACAAATTCAAATATCTCTTGATGAAGAAGATGAAAATCTTGCCAAAGAAAAAGTAAAAAAAATGTGTGAAGAACTTTTAGTTAATAGTGTTATTGAAAATTATCAATTTATTATTGAAAAAGAGTAGATAATGAAAGTTGCTATTGTCCAATTTTTAGGAACAAATTGTGAATTTGATACAGTTTACGCTTTTGAAAAACTAGGAGTAAAAGCACAAATTATTTGGCATGAAGAAAAAGAATTTGATGCTGATTTAGTGGTTTTACCGGGGGGATTTTCTTATGGAGATTATTTAAGATGTGCAGCTATTGCTAAACTTGCTCCTATTATGCAAGGTGTTTTTAATCATGCAAAAAAGGGAGGTTATATTTTAGGTATTTGTAATGGTTTTCAAATTTTACTTGAAAGTGGTCTTTTAAAAGGAGCTATGAAACATAATAACAATTTAAGTTTTGTTTCTAAAAATCAGAATTTACGTGTAGTTTCAAATGATAATGCTTTTTTAAAAAATTTTAAAAAAGATGAGTTAATTACTCTTCCTATTGCTCATGGAGAAGGCAATTATTATGCTGATGAGAATACTTTAAAGTATTTGCAAGATAAAGATTTGATTCTTTTAAGATATGAATCTAATCCTAATGGATCTATTTTTGATATTGCAGGTATTTGTGATGAAAATAAAAAAATATTTGGACTTATGCCTCATCCTGAACGTGCTTGTGAATCGATTTTAGGAAATGATATAGGTTTAAAAATGCTTGAAGGCTTTTTATTTTGAAAATTTTATCCATTTTGTTTTTTAGCATTGTTATTTTACTGGCTAGAACTCAAAATGCTTTACAACAATTGCCAAAAGAAGAGCAAAAAATTTATCAAAATATTGCTCCAAGTGATGAAACTACTGATTTTGAAACCAATGAAGATGATCCTTTTGTGGCTCAAGGAGCTTTAGTACTTTCAAATGATGAATATCCAAATAAAGTGTATGTTGGAGAAGTTTTTCCTATTACAATTTATGCACGCACTATGGAAAATACAAAATTTGATTTTAATATTAGCGTAGAAAAAAACAATTTATCTTTTTTAAATCCTGAACCAAAATGGGAGTTTATTGATAATGAATATAAAACAACCTTGTGGTTTGAAGCTAAAAATTCAAATGCTAGTTTAGAGAAGATTTTTGTCAGACTTTTGAGAAATAATAAAATTTTTCAAGAAGCTCACATTAATATTAATCCTATTCAGTTTGAAAATACTTTGTCTAGCAAAGATTTTTCACATCTTGTAGCAAGTTCTTTAAAGGTTAAAAAGGTTAAAGCAAGTTATTTTGATAATGCCAATATTATTATGATGCTAGAATTAAATGCAAGTCATGCTAATTTAAAAAGTTTTTTCTTGCAAGGTATAGAAAAACAAGGTATAGAAAATGTTAAAGGAGATTTTAATAGTTCCAATGCTTTTTATTATGCTATTTTACCTTCAACTCAAACAAGTTTTGATTTTTCATATTTTAACAAAGACAGTAAAAAACTTGAAAATATTAATTTAAAACTTAAGATTAGTGATGATGAGGTGAGCACTCAAAGTGATTTAAATCCTGTAAATAAAGACTTTAACATTTATAAGCAATACATACTTTGGTTTTTAGCTTTTGTGTGTGCTATATTATTTATATGGAAAAAAAGTTATTTGATTTTATCTTTTGCACTTGTTTCTTTTGCACTTAGTTTTCTTGTAGATACAAATACTGAAAATGCAGTTATTAAAGCAGGATCTAGGGCTAAAATTTTGCCTACAGAACCTTCAACTTATTTTTATATGGCAAATACAGATGAAAAAGTAGAAATTTTGGCTAAAAGAGAAAATTATATTAAGGTGTTATTTTCCAATGGAAAAATAGGTTGGGTTAATAAAGATGATTTACAGAAGAATTAAGGCTTTTTATTTTTGGTGTTTTTTTATTGTAAGTGTTGCTTTTGTGGTATTTTGTTTTTGTTTTATAAAGTCACAAAACAGGCTTTGGAAAATACGTAAAATTTGGGCTAAATGTCAAAAATATGTTTTGTGGTATAAAAGCGAACTTATTGGAAATTTTAATCTCGATGCGAATATGATTTTAATCAATCATCAAAGCACTTTAGATATTATTGTTTTAGAAGAATTGTACCCTAAAAATTTATGCTGGATTGCTAAAAAAGAATTAGGAGAAATTCCTTTTTTTAAAATTGCTATAAAAAAACCTAAACTTCTTTGTATTGATAGAAAAAATCCACGTGATTTAATGCGTGTTTTAAAAGAAGCTAAAGAAAGGCTTAATGAAAATAGGGTTTTAGCTATATTTCCTGAAGGTACACGCTCAAAAAATACCAAGCTTCTTAAATTTCAAAATGGTACTAAAATTTTAAGTGATAAATTAAATCTTAAGGTGCAACCTATTTTACTCATAGATTCAGCTAAAATTTTAGACACTAAAAGTTTTAGCGCAAAAAGCGGGACTTTAAAAATTATTTGTATGGATTTAGTGGATACTAATGATGAAAAATGGCTTGAAAAAACCAGAAAAAAAATGCAAGAAATTTTAGATCAAGAAAGGGCTAAAATTTGTTAAATACTATTTTAATTGTTGGTTTTGGAGGTTTTATTGGTTCGCTTTTGAGAATGTTGCTTGTAAATTGGATGAATAAATGTTTTCCTTATTCTATTAATTTTGGCACACTTTTAGTTAATGTGCTTGGATCTTTTATAATAGGTTTATTTTTTTCTTATATGCAAAATAAAGGCTTATCTCTTGCATTTAACAATTTCATTGTTACAGGGCTTTTAGGAGCTTTTACTACTTTTTCTGCTTTTTCTTATGATAATTTATTGCTTTTGTAAAATGGAAATTATTTTTATCTTATTTTAAATATTGTCTTTTGTTTATTTGCAGTATGGCTTGGTTTTATAGTTTTTAAATAAGATCTTTTAAAATTTATCTTAGAATTTGTATTTTTTGCTAAAATATTCATTTTAAAAAAATAATAAAGGATGCAAAATGCAATTTCAAACTGAAGTGAATCAACTTTTACAACTTATGATACACTCTTTATATTCTAATAAAGAAATTTTTTTAAGGGAGTTGATTTCTAATGCAAGCGATGCTTTAGATAAACTGAATTTTTTAAGCGTAAGTGAAGATGCGTATAAAAATTTAAAATTTGACCCTAAAATAGAAATTAAAATTGACAAAGATAAAAAAACTCTTATCATTAGTGATAATGGTATAGGTATGAATAAAGAAGATCTTATTAATAATCTTGGAACTATAGCAAAAAGTGGTACTAAAAGTTTTTTAGAGAATTTAAGTGGAGATGCTAAAAAAGATTCTCAACTTATAGGGCAATTTGGAGTTGGTTTTTATTCTGCTTTTATGGTGGCTGATAAAATTGAGGTTTTAAGCAAAAAAGCTTTAGATGATAAAGCTTATCTTTGGACTTCGGATGCGAATGGTTATGAGATTGAAGATGCAAAAAAAGAAGAGCAAGGCACAAGTATTACTTTATATTTAAAAGATGATGAGTTTGCAAATAATTACAAAATTGAAAGCATTATAGAAAAATATTCTAATCATATTCAATTTCCTATTTTCATGGAAAAAGAAGAATTTACTCCTGCTAAAGAAGGTGAAAAAGAAGGAAAAACAGAAATTAAGATTTCACAAATTAATAAGGCAAATGCTCTTTGGAGAATGCAAAAATCAAGTCTTAAAGCTCAAGATTATGAAAGATTTTATGAGCAAAATTTTCATGATTCAAATAAACCTTTATTATATCTTCATACTAAAAGTGAAGGAAAATTAGAATATAATTCTTTATTTTTTATTCCGCAAAATGCACCTTTTGACCTTTTTCGCGTAGATTATCAAAGTGGTTTAAAACTTTATGTAAAACGTGTATTTATTAGTGATGATGATAAAGAGCTTTTGCCTAGTTATTTGCGTTTTGTGCGTGGGATTATTGATGTAGAAGATTTACCACTTAATGTTAGTCGTGAAATTTTACAAGAAAATCAAATCTTAAAAGCTGTTAAAGAAGCTAGTGTTAAAAAGATTTTAGCTGAGCTTGAAAAAATGAAAAATAAAGATAAAGAAAAATATCTTTCTTTTTTTAAAACTTTTGGAAGGGTTTTAAAAGAAGGGCTTTATGGATTTGCTAGTGAGAAAGATAGTCTTTTAAAACTTATGCTTTATAAAAGTACTAAGGGTGAAAATTTACGTTCTTTAGAAGAGTATAAAAATGATTTACTTAGCGAACAAAAAGAAATTTTTTATATCACAGGAAATAATGAAAGCTTATTGAGAAATTCTCCTTTACTTGAAGAATATAAACAAAAAAATATAGAAGTTTTGCTTATGGATGATGAGATTGATTCTTTAATAACTCCTATGTTTGGAGAGTATGAGGGCTTAAAATTTGTAGCTATTAATCAAGTAGAAGATAAAAATGAATTAAGTGATGAAGATAAAAATGAATTTGCTCCATTATTAGCTAAATTTAAAGAACTCTTAAAAGAACAAGTAGAAGATGTAAGACTTACAAGTCGCTTACAAGATAGTCCAAGTTGTATTGTTTATGATAAAAATAAACCTGATTTTGCTATGCAACAACTCTTAAAACAAATGGGACAAGAACAAAATTTTAAACCTATTTTAGAAATTAATCCAAAACATGCCATTTTCAAAGGTCTTAAAAATAATGAAACTTTTAGTGCAGATATAGCTACTTTGGTTTTAAATATGGCTAAGCTTAGTGAGGGTATGGGAGTTGATAATCCTGCTGAATTTAATGCAAGTCTTACAAAAATTATTAATAAGGCTTTTTCATGATAGAAAATATTCCTGCTAATATTTGGACTAAAAGCGATTTAAGCGAATATCAAATTTTTGATGTTCGCACTCCTTTAGAATGGCAAGAAGGTATTTTGCCTAATGCACAGTGTTTGGCTTTATATGATAATAAAGGACTTTTAAACGCGCAATTTTTAGATGAATTTCAAAGCAAAAAAGATGAAAGTAAAAAGTTAGCTTTTGTTTGTCGTAGTGGACACAGAAGTATGCTTGCAGCAGAACTTGTAGTTGAAAAGCTAGGACTTAAAGTTAGCAATTTAGATGGTGGAATGTTGGCTGTTAAAGGTAGATAAATGTTAGGACTTTATTTTCTTATAGCAGCTTTATCTTTTTTAGCTCTTTATTTTAGCATTAAAAAATTGACTTTAAAAATAGATGAGCAAACTCTTTTAGAACCTATAAAAATTGATATTTACCCTCAATTTTGCGATTTAATCCACGAAAAAATTAAGCAATTTCAAGAAGATATACAAAATGAAAATTTATTATTAAAAAATCAAGAACAAAAAGATGAGATTTTAGAAAAACTTGGAGATTTAAGTAGGGAGCTTAGTTTTATACAAACTATGAATTTAAGCAATAAAAGTGATAGTGTTTGGCAAAGTGAGCTTTTTGATTTTTTAAAGGAATTAGAAAATTTATTGCTTGAGTATTTGGAAAATGGTGAAAAAGAAGCTCAAGATTTAAGAGAATTTCTTATGGAGGAATTTGAAAAATTAAAAGCTGATTAAAATAAGATTGAATCTTATTGTTTTGATTCTTGTATAGGTGTTAAAAATTCCTCATTGATTAAAATATCAACAACATCTTTAAACATAGGTAAAGCACTTTGTGCAGCATAATAGCTATAGGCTTTAGTAGGTTGTCTTACTAAAACTCCTATGGTATAAGCTTGGTTTAAATCATTAGCAAAGCCAAAAAAAGAAGCATTATAACGATTAGAAGTATAACCTTGTCTTTCAGCTATACGTGCTGTACCTGTTTTACCCCCTATAATAATACCTTGTGTAATTGCTTTTTTTCCTGTGCCTTTTTCAATAACATTGATGAGGACTTGTTGCATAGTTTTTGCCGCTTGGGAACTTAAAATTCTTTCTTTTTTAATATCATCAAGTTGCACTAAGCGACCATCTTGATAAAATTTTTGGGCTAAACGAGGGGTGATATAAATTCCATCATTATTAAAAACATTGTAAGCACTAAGTAATTGCATAAAAGTTGTTTTAAGTCCATAGCCATAACTTAAGACAGATTTTTCTATATCTTTTAAGCGTTTAGGGTTTGGGATTTCTCCTTTTTGTTCATAAGGTAGATCAATGCCACTTTTTTCTCCAAATTTAAAGATTCTAAGACCTGATAAAATTTCTATATTGCTAAGTCTTTTAGCAATTTGTATCATACCAACATTTGAAGAATATCTTATAACTTCTTCCATGCTTATTTTCTCCATTTTATGATCATCTTTTATAAGAAAACGACCTAGTTTATAAGTTCCACCATAAGTATTGATAATTTCATCTATTTTGATTTTTCCAAGTCTTAAAGCGGTTACAAAAATAAAAGGTTTGATAACAGATCCTGCTTCATACCCGTATTCTATAGCACTAGCATTAAGCACTGATAGATCTTTTCCGCGATTTTGTGGATCATAACGTCTTGAACTTGCTAGGGCTAAAATTTTTCCTGTTTTGCTTTCCATTACCCCAACAATAATTTCATGAGCTTTTAAATCTTTATTCCTTTGATCTATAGCTTTTTCTATGCTTTTTTGTAATTTTAAAGAAAGATTTAAGTGTAAATTGCAACCATTGATTTTTTTTTGTTGGAGTGAATTAAGATTTAAGATAATATTTCCTCCTATATCCTTTAATCCTTGAATTTTTTCATTTTGAACAGGACTTAAACATTCATCATAATATTTTTCTAAGCCTTTAATGCCTATATTTTTTAAAATACCACTTTGTGGATCTAAAACCATTTTTGTATAGCCAATTGCAGGAGTAAAAGAATCTTTAGACATGTAAACCCTATCTTCTTCGTGTTCGATAATGCTTAATCCTCTAGTTTCAACCCTTCCTGAATTATTTGTAAAAGCTTTAAAAAAACCTTGTATATAGAGTTTTTTAGCAAGATCTTTAAGATAACTAGCTTGTTTAGAATCTAAATTTTGCAAAAGTACAAAATTATAGGAGCGTTTTTTTTGTTTTTGCATTCTTTTTTTTATGTCAGCTACTTGTTCATCATCAATACCGCTATAAATTTGAAACAGTTTTAAAAATAAATCAAATTTATCTTTGTTGATACTTCTTAGATCTATTTCTGCGCGATAAATTTGTTTAGAGCTTGTGATAGTAAAATTATCTTTTGTGATGATTAAGCCTCTTAAGGCCAAATCATATTGATCTTTTTCAGTATTAGGTATATGGCGTTTTGAGGTAAGAAAAAAAGTTGAGACAAGGAAGATAATCATAAATAAAAGCGCCATACAATAAGCAAAGGCAACTTTTGAAACCCTATTTTTTTTATATTCTTGCATTAGGGTTTAAATTTGAGTTCTCGTGATTTCTTTATAAGCATTAATGGCTTTATTTCTAACTTCTAACATAAATTTCATACTGCTTTCAGCTTTGGTAATGGCAATGGCAGCTTGATGTAAATCTTTAACTTGTCCTGTGGCAATATCTGTCATTGCAGCTTCACCTGTTTTTTGAGTTTTATTTAAGTCATTGATTTCTTCTTTGAGTATTTTAGCAAATTCTTCTCCTATGTTTTCTTGAGGGCTTTGTTTTTTATCAAGATCTTTAATACTTCCTAATTTTAATTCATTAATATTATTCATTTGCTATTATCCTCTTAGTAAATCAATTGCACTTTGAGCTATAGTTTTTGCACTTGTAAAAGCACTTACATTAGCTTGATAAGCCCTTGTAGCTTCAATTAAGTCTGCCATTTCAATAACAGGATTAACATTAGGATATGCTACATATCCTTGTGCGTTAGCATCAGGGTGAGATGGATCATATTTCATACGAAAATCTTTATCATCTCTTACAACTTTATCAACTACTACAGTTGAAACGGCAGGTTTAGCTTCGTGAGGAGAGCTTGGATCATTTAAAGGATTTTCATATTGTAAAAAATTATTGTTTTGATTGATTTGTTCATTTAAGATTTTGTCAAAATCTGTTGCTTTAAAAATCACTTCACGTCTTCTATAAGGTCCACCTTCAGCTGTTCTTGTTGTATTTGCATTAGCTATATTTGAACTAATGACATTCATTCTAAAACGTTGTGCGCTTAAACCATAAGCACTAATATCAAAATCACTTAAATATGCCATAATTTACCTTTAACTTAATTTAGAGCTTGCATCAAGTATAGATCCAAAAATACTACTTTGTTTTCTTAAAACTCCATCAAGAGCACTAATCATGAGAGTATTTTTACTCATTTCTGAAGTTTCAACATCTAAATCAACTGTATTTGCATCATTTCTTGCTAAATGTCCATCTCTTAGATAAATAGTAGATTTACTAGGATCTGGAAATTTCCAAGGTTTTTGATGTCCTTCTTGGGTAAGTGCTAGTTCTAATTCTTTAGAAGGAGTTTTATAAAAAATTTCATTTGCACGTTTAACCAAGGCGGTTTCAAATTCAATATCTCTTGCTTTATAAAAAGGAGTGTCAACATTAGCAAGATTAGAATTAATAAGTTGATTTCTTAGATTCCTACCCGCTAAAGCCCCTACAACTAGCTCTTTTGATTTAAATGGGCTAATCATTTTGCATCCTTTTCATAAGTTTTTAAATTAATAAGCAAATAATGTTCCAATTTTTTTATTAAATATAATTATAGCATAATTTATTTTCCTTTTTGTAAACTGATGGCTTTATTATGTTCGCTTATACTAGCACTAAAAATATGAGTTTGGGTGCTTTTGTCCCTTACAAAATATAAAAAATCTGTTTTTAAAGGAAATATGGCTGCACGTATAGCTGCTAAAGAAACATTACAAACAGCTTGTTTGGGTAAGCCTTTAAATTTATAGGTATTATAAGAGCTATTATCTTCTTTGATTCTTTGAGGAGTGATTTTAATATGAGAGTAAATTCCATAGTTTAAAGTCCCATCCATTTGAAGCTTCATATCTTTTTTAAGTCTATTGTAAATCACGCTTGCTATTATAGGCATTTCTTTTTCATTAGCAGCTTCTTTTTGTATAATTGAAGCAATGATGATGTATTGGTACCATTTTTTTGCATGGTAATCACCAAAAATTTTTTCAGAAGTTTTTTTATTTGAAATTTCAGCATAATTTAATAGCATTTGTATCAATAAATTTTCTGTAATGCCTTTTGGAATTTTATAAGTTTGCGGCAATAAAACACCTTCTTCATAAGGTGCTTGCTTTCGCAATTCTTCTAAAAGTAAATTCGGATCAAGATTTAATTGTTTGGCAGCTTGTTGTAAAAAAATCACACTGGTTTCTCCAGGGATAAGGGTAATGGTTTCAAGTGCGGCTTTAGCAACTGTAAGTTTGTGTAAAAATTCAGCTCGGTTTAATTCTTTTGTGCCTATATTAATCCATCCTGATTGTGGACGTCCTAAAAAAAATAAAATATATTTATCAATGCTACTCATGTGGTATTTATTTTGTTTTAAATATGTTATAATTTGAGAGATAGAACCTTGAGGAATAAATACTACAGAATTACTTTTTAAAGGTTGAGATAAATAATAAAAAAATCCAAAAATTAATATTAAAAAGAAGTTGCCAATGAAAAAGAAAATTTTATTTATTGTTATATTTTTTGTTATACTTATTTTGGCATTGTTTATAATACTTAAAAATGGCATTGTCATCTCTAGCATCCAATTTGATTTTTTAAAATTAGAACAATTATATATTAAATTAGATAAAAAATTAATTGTACGAGCTAAAAATATTACTATAAATCAAAATAATGATGCTTTAAATGTTAAACCAAAACATCATACTGCTTCAGCAGATATTTTAAAAATAACAAAAAATTTAAAATACCTTTATACTTTTGTTGAAGAGATTGATATACAAAATTTAAATATTAAAGATAATTATGTACGTATTTTATTTAAAGACAATGAATTTTTTATAGATAATGATTTATTATTTTTAAAATTAAGATTGCAAGGTCAAGATAAGGAACTTAGGGCTGATATTAGGACGCTTTTGCTAAAAGATTATAATGTCAATATTGATGGGAATTTAAGTATTAATACTCAAAGTGAGTTTTATTATTTTCAAGGTAGGGCATATGGAGAATTACTTGATTTTAATGCAAGTATTTCTTATAAAAATAAAAATTTAGCTTATAAAATAGAAGATCTTAGTATAAAAGATATTGAAAAATTGGTGCAAAATATCAATAAAAGAGTAGCATTGCCACAGGATTTAAATCTTTGGGTGGGACATAGGGCAAAGGGTGATTTTTATCATTTGGATTATTTAGAAGGATTTATAGATTTTACTAAAAATAATTATTATTTAGATAATATTAATGCTTTAGGTTATGTTAATAATGTTAAAGTGCGTTTAGATGATGAGATCAATGCTATTGAAATTCCTAAATTAGATTTTACTTTAACTAAGCAAAAACTTGATTTTGTGTTTAATAAGGCTTTTTATAATGGTTCTGATTTAAGTTCTAGTAAGATTTATTTGTATGATTTATTTAATGAAAGAAAAGCTGGAATTTATTTGCGTATTAAATCTGAAAATTTGAAATTTGATGAAAAGCTTGCTAAAGCTTTAAAAAATTATCATTTTTCTTTGCCTTTTTATCAAAAAAGTGGAAAAATTAAAAGTGATTTAGAATTTAAAATTGATTTTCATGATAAGGGTGAAATTGCTTATGATGGTATTTTAGCTTTAGATAATGTGCATATTTCTTTGGCTGATTTTAATATTACTAGGGCATTTTTAAAACTTAATCAAAATGATTTAAACATAGAAAATGCTAGTATTAAAAATGGATTTTTAGAAGCAGATTTTAATGCTAAATTTGATTTAGAAAAACAACAAGGGCAATTTGATACTCAAATTGCAAGATTTTATTTTTCTCATGGAGAGCTTTTAGATTTAAAAAATCAAAGAGTTAATATTGATCTAGATTATTCTAATGATATTAATATTAGTATTCCTAAATGGAATTTGGTTCTTAATTTTAAAGATGGTTTAGAAGCTAGGCTTAATAATGCTAAAATGTTTTTAGATCATTCTACTTTACTTAAAAAATTTGGACTTATTGATGCTAAGCAATTGTATTATCATACTTTCGATTTTGAAGATTTTAATGCAAGTATTAGTGATGCTTATTTTAAAAATGATTTATATATTAATGGTAAGATCCCTTATGAAAACGATACTTTTATGATTTTAAAAGATAAGGGTATTACACAAATTCAAACTCAAAGCAATATCATAAGTGCTAAAATAAGTCCTAAGAACAAAGAAATACACTTAAAAAATTTAAGTTATTTTTATAAAAAAGATTCTCATTCTTTAAATGATTTAAATTTTGACATTTTTACTAATTTGCAAAATACTAGTTTTGGTGGAGCTAATATAGCTTTAATTTTAGTAGATCTTAATAAAACTTTAGCTTTTGATAAAGTAGAGGCAAATTTAAAAGAAGGGGCTTTAAATCTTAAAGGTTTTAGAAAAAAAACTTATTTTAATCTTTATTATTCTCCTAATGATTTAAGATTAAATATCAACAATGCCAATGATAGCTATTTTAATGAATTTTTTCAAAAACAAGCTGTACAAGATGGAGTGTTTAATTTAAATATCAAAGGAAGTTCGCCAGAGTATTTTGATGGAGAAATTAATTTTAAAAATACTCATGTAAAAGATTTAAAAGGGATAAACCAATTGATTTCTTTTATTGATACTGTGCCTAGTTTATTAATGTTTAAATCACCTACTTTTAATCAAAAAGGTTTAAAATTACACGATGGAAAAATAGTTTTTAGTAGAAAAAAAGATCTTTTAAATGTTTCAGCTATTAATTTAAATGGTGATAGCGTTGATATTTATGGTTTGGGAACTTTAAATTTAAGATCAAACACTCTTGAGTTTAATTTAGAGTTAAAAACTTTAAAATCAGCATCTGAAGCCATATCTAAAGTACCTATCATTAATTATGTTATTTTAGGTAAAAATCAAGAAATTAGTACTAATTTAAAAATAGATGGAAGTATTGATAATCCTAAATTCCATAGTGAAATTTTTACAGATACTTTAAAAACCCCATTTAATCTTATAAAAAATATTATACAACTTCCTGCTAATTTGCTTAATTAGAAATATTTAAAGTTTATTTGAAAACTAAAATAAACTTTAAATTTCCCCTTGCATTTTTTTTTATTTGTAATATACTTAAAAACTGAAAATAAAAATAGCGTTTTAAAGGACTAAAAATGCACATTACTTATACTTTAACAGATGAATCTCCAGCCCTTGCAACTTATTCGTTTTTACCTATAATCAAAGCTTTTTTAAGCAGGGCTCATATAGGGGTTGAAATTTCTGATATTTCTTTATCTGGTAGGATTTTGGCAAACTTTAGCGAGTATTTAAAAGAAGAACAAAGATGTGAAGATGCTCTACAGTTTTTAGGAGAGCTTGTAAATAAAGCAGATGCTAATTTGATTAAAACTCCTAATATATCAGCTTCTATACCGCAATTAAAAGCTGCTATTAAAGAATTACAAGATAAGGGTTATATGTTACCAAATTACCCAGATAAGGTAAAAAATGATGAGGAATTGCAAATTAAAATAAAATATCAAAAAGTTTTAGGATCAGCTGTAAATCCTGTATTAAGACAAGGCAATTCAGATCGTCGTTCTACAAAGGCCGTTAAAGAATATGCTAAAAATAATCCTTATGGTATAGTTGAGCTTAAATCTCATTGTAAAACACGTATTTCTTATATGAAAGAGGGTGATTTTTTTTCTAATGAAAAAGCGATTTTGCTTGATTGTGATTGCTTAGCAAATATTGAATTTGTAAGCATTGAGGGAAAAAAAGAAATTTTAAAAGAAGGATTAAAGCTTGAAAAAAATGAAATTTTAGATGCCAGTTTTATGGATGTGCAAAAACTTCAAGCATTTTATACTAAAGAAATTAAAGCTTGCAAAGAAGATGATGTACTTTTTTCACTTCATTTAAAAGCTACTATGATGAAAGTAAGTGATCCTATAATTTTTGGTTATGCTTTAAGGGTATTTTTTAAAGAATTATTTGATGAATTTAAAGATGAGTTTGAAAAGCTTGATATTAATCCTAATAATGGACTTAGCGAGCTTTTAAGCAAGATTGAAAATTCGAATAAAAAAGATATTATTTTAAAAAAATATAATGAAATTTTAGCCAAGTCTGCTGATATAGCTATGGTTAATTCTCAAAAGGGTATTACAAATCTTCATGTTCCTAGCGATGTGATTGTTGATGCTTCTATACCTGCTATGCTTAAAAATGGTGCAAGAATGTGGGATAAAAATGGCGAAGAAAAAGATACAAATGTACTTATTCCTGATCAAACTTATGCAACTGTTTATGAAGCTGTGCTTGAAGATTTACGTAAAAATGGCAGTTTAAATCCTTCAAAGTTAGGCAGTGTTTCAAATGTGGGCTTAATGGCTAAAAAAGCTCAAGAATACGGATCTCATGATAAAACCTTTGTGGCTAAAGAAGATGGGGTATTTCAAATCGTTTCTAATGCAAGAGTATTATTAGAGCATAAAGTAAAAAAGGGTGATATTTATAGAGTTAATGAAACTAAGATTGATGCTGTATTAAATTGGATTGATTTGGGTGTACAAAGAGCAGAACTTACAGGATCTGAGGCAATTTTTTGGTTAGATGATAAAAGAGCAAGTAATAAAATTATGATTGATTTAGTGCAAAAGCGTCTTAATGAAAAAGGTAAAAATATAGCTATTTTAGCTCCAAAACAAGCATGTTTAAGAACTTTAGAATTGATTCGTGAGCAAAAAGATAGCATTTCTATTACAGGAAATGTTTTAAGAGATTATTTAACAGATCTTTTTCCTATTTTAGAACTTGGCACAAGCGCTAAAATGCTTTCTGTTGTACCTATGTTAAATGGAGGGGCTATGTTTGAAACGGGAGCGGGTGGCTCAGCTCCTAAACAAGTAGAGCAATTAATTGAAGAAAATCATTTACGTTGGGATAGCTTGGGAGAATTTTTAGCCTTGCAAGCAAGTTTAGAATTTTATGCTAATAAATGTAAAAATTTTAAAGCTAGGGTTTTAGCTGAATGTCTTGATGAAGCTATAGGTGAATGGCTTGAAAATAATAAAACTCCATCAAGAAAAGTTAAAGAAGATGATAATCGTACTAGCCATTTTTATTTAGCTATGTATTTTGCAAATCATTTAGCAAGACAAGCTAATGATATGGAACTTCAAAGTTTTTTTAAAAACATAGCTTTAGAATTATCTTCTAATGAGGAAAAAATTAGATCTGAATTTAACAATGCTCAAGGAATTAAAGTTGATTTGGGTGGATATTATAAATTTGATGATCAAAAAGTAAATCAAATCATGCGTCCTAGTGCAACTTTTAATGCCATTTTAGAAAAAATAGGTCAACAATGAAAATCACTATTATAGGGGCTGGAAATGTAGGCTCAAGTATAGCCTATGCTTTGATTTTAAGGGAATTGGCTAGTCAAATAGTTTTGCTTGATATTAATGAAGATTTATTAATTGCTAAAGAATTAGAATTGCTTCAAAGTATAGCTGCTTTAAATTTAGATATTGATTTAGTTTGTACTAAAGATTACTCATGTACTAAAGATTCTCATATAGTGCTTTTTAGTGCGGGTTTTGCTAGAAAGGCTGGACAAAGTAGAGAAGAACTTTTGCAACTTAATACTAGTATTATGCTTGATTGTGCTAAAAAAATTAAAGAATTTACAAAAGATCCGCTTTTTATTATTTTAACTAATCCTGTAGATTTTTTACTCAATACCCTTTATGAACATAAGATTTTTTCACCAAAAAAAATTGTAGCTATGGCTGGTATTTTAGATAATGCAAGATTTAAATATGAACTTGCTAAAAAACTTAATGTAAAAATGTCAAGTGTAGATACAAGACTTATTGGTTTTCACAATGATGATATGGTTTTGGTTAAGTCTTATGCTAGTGTTAAAAATAAAAATATAAGTGAATTTTTAAATGAAGAGGAATTTGAAGATTTGGAAAATGAGGTAAAAACAGGAGGAGCTAAAGTGATAAAGTATTTAAAAAATTCTGCATATTTAGCACCTGCTAGTGCTTGTGTGAGAATGCTTGAATCTTTAAGAAGCGGAGAATTTTTACCTATGAGTGTGATTTTGCATGGAGAATTTGGTGTACAAAATAAAGCTTTAGGAGTAATGGCAAGATTAGGTCTTGAAGGTGTAATAGAGATTATGAAGTTAGATCTTAGTATACAAGAAAAAGATAAATTAGAAAAATCTTTAATCAAATATCAATATATAAAGGAGAATGAATGAATATACATGAATATCAGGCAAAAGCTATTTTTGCAGACAATGGTATTCCCACTTTAAAAGGTAAAGTTGCCTTTAGCGTAGATGAAGCTGTGAGTAATGCTAAAGAATTAGGAGGCAATGTTTGGGCGGTTAAAGCTCAAATTCATGCAGGTGGTCGTGGTCTTGGAGGGGGTGTTAAAATTGCTAAAAATTTAGAAGAAGTAAAAACTTATGCAAATGAAATTTTAGGTATGAATTTAATTACTCATCAAACAGGACCTGAAGGTAAACTTGTGCAAAAGCTTTATATAGAAAGTGGTGCAAATATCGTAAAAGAATATTATTTAGCTATTTTATTTAATAGAATGGAAGAAAAAATTACTATTATTGCTTCAAGTCAAGGAGGTATGGATATAGAAAAAATAGCCAAAGAAAGTCCTGAAAAAATTATAAAAGTAGGCATTGATCCTCAAATTGGTTTTAAACTTTTTCATGGTCTTGAGGTGGTAAAATTTTTAGATCTTGATAAAGAAGAGAGTCAAAAACTTATTGCTATGATAGCTAAGCTTTATAAATTGTATATGGATAAAGATATGAATATGTTAGAGATAAATCCTTTAATTAAAACTGATCAAGGTGATTTTTATGCTCTTGATGCAAAATGCAGTTTTGATGATAGTGCTCTTTATCGTCATCCTGAAATTGCTGAACTTAGAGATTTTACAGAAGAAAATCCTGCCGAAAGAGAGGCGGCTGAATTTGGTTTAAGTTATGTTAAATTAGATGGAGATGTTGCTTGTATGGTAAATGGAGCAGGTTTAGCAATGGCAACCATGGATATTATTAATTATAGCGGAGCAAAACCTGCAAATTTTTTAGATGTTGGGGGTGGTGCTAGTGCTCAAACAGTTGCAAAAGCTTTTGAAATTATTTTAAGAGATAAAAATGTAAAAGTTATTTTTATTAATATTTTTGGTGGTATTGTGCGTTGTGATAGAATAGCTAATGGAATTTTAGAGGCAACTCAAAATGTAGAAGTAAATCTTCCTATTGTGGTGCGTCTTGATGGTACAAATGCAGCACAAGCAAAAGCAATTTTAGAAAATTCAAATCTTAAAAATATTAAAGCAGTAAGCGATCTGAAAAAAGGCGCAGAGCTTGTAAAAAGTTTAGTAGGATAAAAGGTAAAAGATGAGCATTTTAGTCAATAAAAATACGAAGGTTATAGTTCAAGGTTTTACAGGTAAAGAAGCTACTTTTCATGCAGAACAATGTATAGCTTATGGTACAAATATAGTAGGAGGTGTTACCCCGTATAAAGGTGGGCAAACTCATTTGGGTAAACCTGTTTTTAATACAGTTTTAGAAGCTATTAAAGCTACACAAGCTGAGGTGAGTTTGATTTTTGTTCCTGCTTTTGCAGTAGGTGATAGTGTGATTGAAGCTGCTGATGCAGGGATTAAGCTTGCAGTTGTAATAACTGAACATACTCCTGTAAAAGATATGATGTTTGCTAAAGAGTATGCAAATAAAAAAGGTATGAAAATTATAGGTCCTAATTGTCCAGGTATTATTACTTCTGAAGAATGTAAATTAGGTATTATGCCTGGTTTTATTTTTAAAAAAGGCTGTGTAGGACTTATTTCTAAAAGCGGGACTTTAACTTATGAAGCAGCTAATCAAGTGGTGTTAAGTGGATATGGAATTTCTACAGCAGTAGGAATTGGAGGTGATCCTATTATAGGGCTTGCCTATAAAGAACTTTTAAGTGAATTTCAAAAAGATGAACAAACTAAAGCTATAGTAATGATAGGTGAAATTGGTGGTAGTTTAGAGGTTGAATCGGCTTTATATATCAAAGAAAACATTACTAAACCTGTAGTGGCGTTTATTGCAGGAGCAACTGCACCAAAAGGTAAAAGAATGGGACATGCAGGGGCTATAGTAGGTAGTGCTGATGAAAGTGCTGCAGCTAAAAAAGAAGCTTTAAGCTCTTGTGGAATTTATGTAGTAGATTCTCCTGCTTTAATTGGCGAAGCAATTCAAAAAATATTAGCTTAAATAAAGGAAAAAATATGAGTATGATAGCTCCAAAAGATACCCCTGTTTGGGTAGATGAGCATAGATGTAAAGCATGTAATATTTGTGTTAGTTATTGTCCGGCTGGGGTTTTGGCTATGCGTGATGATGTGCATGCGGTTTTAGGGCAAATGATAGAAGTAGTGCATCCTGCATCTTGTATAGGTTGTGCTGAATGTGAGACGCATTGTCCTGATTTTGCTATTATGGTGGCAAAAAGAGATGAGTTTAAATTTGCTAAACTTACTCCAGAAGCCAAAGATAGAGCAATGGCAGTTAAAAACAACAAATATAAAAAATTATCATAGGAACAATAATGAGAGAACTTATAGCAACGGGTAATGTTTTAATCGCACAAGCAGCGATTGATTGTGGATGCAAATTTTTTGGAGGTTATCCTATCACACCTAGTAGTGAAATAGCTCATGAATTAAGCTATATGCTTCCTGCAAATGATGGAACTTTTATACAAATGGAAGATGAAATTTCAGGTATTAGTGTAGCCATTGGTGCAGCTATGAGCGGAGTAAAATCTATGACTGCAAGTAGTGGGCCAGGAATTTCTTTAAAAGCTGAGCAAATTGGACTTGCATTTATTGCTGAAATTCCTTTAGTGATTGTTAATGTTATGCGTGGTGGTCCTTCTACAGGGCTTCCAACAAGGGTAGCTCAAGGAGATTTATTTCAAGCTAAAGCACCAACTCATGGAGATTTTGCAAGTATAGCTATAGCCCCAGCTTCTCTTGAAGAAGCTTATAGTCAAACTATTAGAGCTTTTAATTTGGCTGAAAAATATATGACTCCTGTATTTTTACTTATGGATGAAACAGTAGGACATATGAATGGTAAGGCTATATTACCTGATTTAAAAGATATTGAGATTTATAATCGTAAAAAATTTGAAGGTGACAAAAAAGATTATAAACCTTATGCAGCAGGAGAAAATGAAGCTGCAACTTTAAATCCTTTTTTTACGGGTTATCGCTACCATGTAACAGGGCTTCATCATGGAGATATAGGTTTTCCAACTGAAGATGGTGCTATAGTTAAGAAAAATATGGAAAGACTTATAGGAAAGATTAAAAATAATACTGATGAGATTTGTGCTTATGAAGAATATATGCTTGATGATGCTCAGTTTTTAATTATAGCTTATGGAAGCGTGAGTCGATCAGCTAAAGAAGCTATTATAAGACTTAGGGAAGAAAATATTAAAGTAGGACTTTTTCGTCCTATTACTCTTTATCCTGTTGCAGAAAAAAAGATTGCGCATTTAGTGAGTCGCTTTGAAAAAGTAATGGTAAGTGAGCTTAATATGGGTCAATATCTTGAAGAAATTGAAAGAGTGAGTTCACGTCGTGATTTTATCACTTTGCACCGTGCAAACGGTCGTCCTATAACCCCGAGTGAAATTATTGCTAAAATAAAGGAGAATATATAAAATGGCATTTAATTATGATGAATACTTAAGAACTGATAAACTTCCAACTCAATGGTGCTGGGGTTGTGGCGATGGGGTTGTTTTAAAATGTATTATTCGTGCTATAGAAAAACTTGCTTGGAATATGGATGATGTTTGTCTTGTTTCAGGTATTGGTTGTAGTGGTAGAATGAGTTCTTATGTAAATTGTAATACAGTCCACACTACTCATGGTAGAGCTATTGCTTATGCAACAGGTATAAAACTTGCAAATCCTACAAAACATGTGATTGTAGTAAGTGGGGATGGCGATACTTTGGCAATAGGAGGAAACCATACTATTCATGGTTGTCGTAGAAATATAGACTTAACTCATATTGTGATTAACAATTTTATTTATGGACTTACTAATTCTCAAACTTCTCCCACTACTCCAAAGGGTTTTTATACTGTAACAGCACAATTTGGCAATATTGATCCTAATTTTGATGCATGTGAATTAACTAAAGCTGCAGGAGCTTCTTTTGTGGCTAGGGGAAATGTTATTGAGGCAAATAAACTTGAAAATTTAATTTATAAAGCTTTAGCACATAAGGGTTATAGTTTTGTGGATGTTTTTTCAAATTGTCATATTAATTTAGGTAGAAAAAATAAAATGGGTGAAGCAGTGGCTATGCTTGATTGGATTAAAAGTCGTGTTGTAGATAAGGCTAAATTTGAAGCTATGAGTTTAGAAGAGAGAAAAGATAAATTTCCAACTGGAATTTTACATGAAGATAATTCTCAGCCAGAATATTGTCATGCTTATGAAGAAGTGCGTCGTGCAGCTAAAGAAAAAAGAATGGTTGACTTAGGAGCTTTAAAATGAAATACCAATTAAGATTTGGAGGTGAAGGCGGACAAGGTGTCATTACTGCAGGAGAAATTTTAGCTGAAGCAGCTATTAAAGAAGGACGTCAGGCTTTTAAAGCTTCAACTTATACTTCTCAAGTGCGTGGAGGTCCTACTAAGGTTGATATTATTATTGATGATAAGGAAATTCTTTTTCCTTATGCAGTAGAAGGTGAAGTAGATTTTATGCTTTCAACTGCAGATAAGGGTTATAAAGGTTTTCGCACAGGAGTAAAAAATGAAGGTATTATAGTTATAGAGCCTAATTTAGTTCATCCTGAAGATGAGGATTATAAAAAATGGAAAATTTTTGAGATTCCTATTATTACTATAGCTAAAGATGAGGTAGGTAATGTTGCTACTCAGTCTGTGGTAGCATTAGCTATTGCTGCTTATATGAGCAAATGTATAGATTTGGATGTATTAAAACAAACTATGCTACATATGGTTCCTGCTAAAACAAGAGATGCTAATGCTAAAGCTTTTGATTTGGGTATACATTATGCTACTCAAGCCAAACCCCATTCATAAGTAAATTCCGTATTTTACGGAATTTCTTCATTTTTTATAAATTGTAAATAAAAATTATAATTTAGCTACTTTTAACGATTAAAATTTTATAATCAAAAACTTATATAATCAAGGAAAATTAATGGATTTTTTTGATGAAATGTTTAATAAAACGCCTAAAGAAAAATTTATAGAAATTATACAAAATGGTAATTTAGGAGCTTTAGAAAAAGTTTTTGCAGATTTTTTTTCTGAACATATTGCCATGATAGAACTTTTAGAAAAACAAGGTTTAAAAGAAATAGATGTAAAAAATTTTATACTTGAAAATGGTCATTTTATTGAACAAAGACAAAATGATATTTATATAGAATTAGGAGCAAAAATTTTAGGACATGAAGGTTAAAATTGTCTAAAATAAGCTTTTATTGTTTCATTTGCATTGTTCTTAGTAATCTTGGAGCATCCGAACCCGTGTTTGATTATATGTATGAATTTGTACTTAAAAAAGATGAGAGAGCTAGTGTGCAAATTCAAGAAAAAGGCTATGAGGATCAAGTGCAAAATTTTGATTTTTATTGGACTTTGTTTGATAATACTAATATTATTGTTCACTCTAAATTCCGTAAATATCCACGTCAATTTGTGATGAGTTTGCGTAGAAATTTAGATTGGGTGAGTCAAACTTTAATTCCTGATTATACTAATCCTCATATTGATAGAGCAAGGCTTATTTTAGAATTTGATAGTTATAATAAAGGTTTAGCAACTTTTAAAGTTTATATAGAGGATAAGGAATCAAGATTGATGGTAGAATTTTTAGATCCACGAAAAAAGGCTTTGAAAAATCCACCATCAAATAATCAAGTTGTTCCTATGATAGATTTTAATCAATTGCAAGTTAAACCATTAACACGTAGAGAAAATAATAATAGCAATGAATAAGGAAAGATTGTGCAAAAAATAGATGATTTAATTAAAGAATTTTTAAAAGATTTAAATTATAAGCCTATTTTAAATATGCTTGAAAATGTAAAATCAGGTAAAAAATTGCGATCAAAATTGCTTTTATCTATTGCTCCACAAAGTGATGATGCTTATAAAATTTGTGCTATTATAGAACTTATACATCTTGCAAGTTTATTGCATGATGATATTATTGATGAAAGTAAATTAAGACGTGGGGCAAAGTCAGTTAATGCAGAATTTGGTACAAAAAATGCTCTTATGTTAGGAGATATTTTATATTCTAAGGCTTTTTATGAATTAAGTCAAATAGGTCTTGAATTTGCAAGTATTATTTCAGATGCTGTAGTTAAACTTGCTATAGGTGAGCTTATGGATGTGGAACTAGCAAAAAGTTTTAATCTTAATAAGCAAGCATATTTAACTATGATTTATAATAAAACAGCTATTTTGATTGAAGCAAGTGCGAGATGCGGGGCTATTTTAGCAAAACATAATGAAGAAGATTTTGCACAATATGGAAAAAATTTGGGACTTGCTTTTCAAATGATAGATGATATTTTAGATATTAAAAGTAATGAATTAACCCTTGGAAAGCCAGTTATGAGTGATTTTAAAGAAGGTAAAACAACCTTGCCTTATATTTATCTTTATGAAAGTTTAGATGAAGAAAACAAGCTTTATTTGCAAAATTTATTTAAAAAAGATTTAAATGAAGATGAAAAACGATGGCTTCTTATGAAATTACAAGAGCATCAAGCCTTGCATAAAGCTATTTTAGAAGCTAAAACTTATGCTAAAATGGCTAGTAAGTCCATTGAACATTATGGCAATAATAAGCTTAATGATATTATTCAAGCTATGATAGATAGGGAATTTTAATGTATTATTGTATTTCTTTCACTCATAAAAATACAGATCTTGCTTTAAGGGAAAAATTAAGTTTTTCTGATGAAAAGAAAAAAAAAGAATTTCTAAAAATCATAAAAACCCATGAAAATATCGATGAATGTTTACTCATAAGTACTTGTAATCGTGTTGAAATTTTAGCTTTTGTGAAAATGGCTTGTGCTGAATTTATTGTTAAAACTTTAGCTTTGCTTTGCGATGTTGATAAAAATATTTTACTTGAGAAAGCTGATATCTTTGAAGATAGTGGGGCTATACACCATTTATTTTCTGTAGCAAGCTCTTTAGATAGTTTAGTAGTAGGTGAAACTCAAATTGCAGGTCAGTTAAAAGATGCTTTTATTTTTGCTTTAAAAAATAATTTTTGCGCGGTTCATCTTTCAAGATCAGTCCATAGTGCTTTTAAATGTGCTGCTAAAATCCGTAATGAAACTCAAATTTCTAAAAATCCTATTTCAGTAGCTAGTGTTGCTGTAGCTAAAGCTAAAGAACTAACAGATTTAACCCAAAAAAAAGTTGTTGTTATTGGAGCTGGAGAAATGAGTGAACTTGCAGCTAGGCATTTAATTGCTGCTGGATCTAGGGTGATTATTTTAAACCGTAGTTTAGAAAAAGCTCAAGATCTTTGTGAGAGATTAGGTGCTTTAAGTGAATGTGATGGTTTAGAAAATTTAAAATATTATTTAAATAAATATGAGTTTTTTTTCTCAGCTACTAATGCTTTAGAGCCTATTATTACAGATTGTCTTATTGAAGATTTTACTTATAAGAGGTATTTTTTTGATATGGCAGTTCCAAGAGATATTAATATCAGTCAAAATGAAAATATTTTTGTTTTTTCTGTAGATGATCTTGATGTAGTGGTGCAAAAAAATTTGGCTTTAAGAGAACAAGAAGCCCGTGCGGCATATAGTATCATAGGTTATGAAACAGCTGAATTTTTTAAGTATTTAAATGATTTAGCCTTATCGCCTATTATTAAAGCTATTCGTTTACAAGCCAAAGAATATGCAAACGAACAACTTCAAATTGCTATTAAAAAAGGTTATTTAAAAAAGTCTGATAAAGAAGAAGCAAGAAAGTTAATCCATCAAGTCTTTAAAGCTTTTTTGCATACCCCTACTATTAATTTAAAACGTTTACAAGGTAAGGTACAAAGTGATACAGTCATTAACGCTATGCGTTATGTTTTTGATTTAAATAATAAACTTGAAGGTTTAAATCAATACAAATGTGAATTTAATATGGAGAATAACGATGAAATTGAGTAAATTATACGCACCAAGTTTAAAAGAAGCACCAAAAGATGCCACTTTACCTAGTCATATTTATTTAACACGTGCAGGATTTATTGAACAAATTGGTAGTGGGCTTTATAATTTTTTGCCTTTAGGAAAAAAGGTTTTAGATAAGATTAAAAATATAGTTAAAGAAGAAATGGATAAAGCAGGCGCTCAAGAGGTGAATCTAAGTTTTATTACTCCTGCAAGTTTATGGCAAGAAAGTGGTCGCTATAGTGTTTTTGGAAAAGAACTTTTACGTTTTAAAGATAGGAAAGACAATGAATTTGTTCTAGGTCCAACTCATGAAGAGGCTATACTTTCTTTAGTAAAAAACAAAATTACAAGCTATAAGCATTTGCCTTTACATTTATATCAAATAGGGTTGAAATTTCGTGATGAAGCAAGACCTAGATTTGGGCTTTTAAGATGTCGTGAATTTTTAATGAAAGATGGTTATAGCTTTCATGCTAATGAAGAAGATTTAAGCCGTGAGTTTGATTTAATGTATGAAACTTATACTAAAATTTTTCAAAGAATGGGATTAGATTTTAGGGCAGTAGAAGCTGATAGTGGAGCAATAGGTGGAAGCGGTTCTAAGGAATTTATGGTTTTAGCAAAAAATGGAGAAGATGATATTGTAATTTGTCAAAATTGTGATTATGCAGCCAATGTAGAAGCTGCTAAAAGAGCTAAAAAAACCTGTGAAGATGAAGCTCCTGAGGCAAATTATGCAAGTAAATTTTATACTGCAAATGTAAAAACTATAGATGAATTAGCACAATTTTTTAAAATCAATACTTTTTATACCATCAAAGCTATAGTTAAAAAGGCTATTTATGAACATGAAAGTAAATTGCTTGTATTTTTTATACGTGGGTGCGATGATTTGCAAGAAACAAAAGCACAAAATGCTTGTAAGGCACTTGAGCTTGTTGATGCTAGTGAAGAAGAATTAAAAAAATCTGGTTTGGTTCCTGGTTTTATAGGTTTTATAGGTTTAAAAGATATAGATTTTTATATAGATCAAGAGCTTGAATATGAAAAACAAATGATTATAGGAGCTAATGAGAAAGATTATCATCTCATAGGCATTGATGTAATCAATTTAAACAAAGAACGCTTTAAAGATTTAGTAGAAGTTAAAGAAAATGATTGTTGTATTAAATGCAAAGGAAAATTAAAAAAAACTAAGGGTATAGAAGTAGGTCATATTTTTAAATTAGGTCAAAAATATTCTAAGGCTATGAATGCAAATTTTTTGGATGAAAAGGGTAAAAATCAAGCCTTTTATATGGGTTGTTATGGTATAGGTGTTTCGCGTTTACTAGCAGTAGCTATTGAAGCAAGCCATGATGAAAAAGGTTGTATTTGGAACAAGGCTTTAAGTCCTTTTGCACTTGAAATTATTGTTTCAAATGTTAAAGATGAAGAGCTTTTAGAATTTGCTAATACACTTTATAAAGATTTATCTCAAGCTGGGATTGAAGTTTTGCTTGATGATAGAAATGAGCGTTTTGGGGTTAAAATGAATGATTTTGAGCTTATGGGTTTTCCTTATGCTTTAGTTCTTGGTAAAGATTTTAAAAATCAAGAAGTAGAACTCATACAAAGACAAGATTTAACAAAAGAACTTATAAAAATAGATCAAATTACAGAAGTGATTAAAAAGAAAATATTATGAATTATAAATTGAGTTTAAGTCCTTTATTCGTATTTGAAATCATTGTAAGTGTGTTGTTTATAATCTTTTTTGGTTTTGGTAATTTTTTATTTTTTATCTTTATGAGTTTGATTTTTGGTGTGGTTTTATTGGCTTTGTTTTGGAAAAATATGTTGGAGTTTCAAATGGGTGGTTTAAGACACATGCTGACTCAATTTACTTTTGTATTAGCAGGAATTTTATTTATTTTTCCAGGTATTATTACTAGTATTTTAGGATTTTGTGTATTCATTTTTGGTATTGTTTTAAAATTAATGACAAAATCAAAACATACTTATCAAAAATACCGCAATTCTAATGAAGAAATCATTGATGTTGAAATTATCGAGGATAAAAAATGAAAGAACTTATTATTGCAACAAGAAAAAGCCAATTAGCTCTTTGGCAAAGCCATCATATAGCCCAAATTCTAAAAGATAAACACCAAATAGAAGTCGTTTTAGAAGGTTTTAAAACTAAAGGAGATGTTTTACTAGATACACCTTTAGCAAAGATTGGTGGCAAGGGGCTTTTTACTAAAGAACTTGAAGAAAGCATGCTAAGAAAGGATGCGCATTTAGCCGTACACAGTTTAAAAGACATGCCAAGTTTTTTTCCACAAGGTTTGGTTTTAGCAGCAGTAAGTAAAAGAGAAAAAAGCAATGATGCTATGCTTAGTCAAAATTATAAAGATTTTCTTTCCTTACCGCAAGGTGCAAAAATAGGAACTACAAGCCTAAGACGTAAAATGCAACTTTTATTATTAAGACCTGATTTAAAAATCATTTCTTTACGCGGTAATGTAAATTCTCGTATACAAAAATTAAAAAATGGAGAATTTGATGCTATTATTTTAGCTATAGCAGGTATTAAACGTTTAAATTTGGATAAAGAAGTCAATTTTGTATATGAATTTAGCAAAGATGAACTTATCCCAGCAGCTTCTCAAGGAGCTTTAGGGATACAAAGTATTGATCAAAGTGATATTTTAGAACTTTTAGAGTGTTTAAATGATGAAGATGCTTTGATTGAAACAACCATAGAAAGAGATTTTATTGCCACTTTAGAAGGAGGTTGTCAAGTACCCATAGGGGTTAATGCAGAGCTTTTAAATGATAAAATTTGTGTGCGTTGTGTGCTTGGACTTCCTGATGGAAGTGAAATTTTAAAAGATAAAAGAATGATTAAAAAAAGCGATTATAAGTTTTTTGGTGAGAAATTAGCTAAAGAATTTATAGCTAAGGGAGCTAAGGAGCTTTTAATTCAAGCTGAAAGTATGATATGAAAGAATTTATTAAACTATTAAAAGAAAATGACTTATTAAGAGTGATTGAAGAGCCTTTAGATGTGAATCTTGAAATCCCTCATATAGCTTATATTGAAGCAAAAAAAAGGGAAAATGCTAAAGCCTTGCTTTTTAAAAATCCTATAGATAAAACATTAAATAAACAATATAAATTCCCTGTTTTGATGAATACTTTTTGTAATGAAAAAGCTTTAAATTTGGCTTTTGGTAGATCTTATGAAGAATTAGCTAATGAAATTGCTAAATTAACTAAATTACATATTCCTACAAGTTTTAAAGCAAAGATAGATTTTTTTATGCATTTATTAAGTCTTAAAAATGCACCCCCTAAAAGATTACAAAAGCAAAAAGCACAATACAATTTTGAAATTTTAAGTTCTCTTGAAGAGCTTCCTATTTTAAAAACTTGGGAGGAAGATGCGGGTAAATTTATCACTATGGGGCAAGTTTATACTCAAAATGTAGATAAAACCCAAAATAATCTTGGTATGTATCGCTTACAAGTAAGTGATAAAAATGAACTTTTAATCCATTGGCAAATTCACAAAGACGGAGCACATTTTTACCATGAGTATAAAAACTCAGGTTTTAAAAAAATGCCTTTAAGTATAGCTATAGGAGGACATCCGCTTTATATTTGGTGTTCTCAAGCGCCTTTACCCAAAGGTATTTTTGAACTTTTACTTTATGGTTTTATTAAAAAAACTCCTGCAAAATTAACCCCTTGTGAAAATGGTATTTTTGTTCCTTATGATAGTGATATAGTTATTGAAGGTTATGTAAACTTAGAAGAATTTAAAATCGAAGGTCCTTTTGGAGATCATACAGGTTTTTATACCCCAGCTGAACTTTTCCCTGTTATGAAAGTAGAAAAAATTAGCGTAAAAAAAGATGCCATTTATCAAGCTACAGTTGTAGGAAAACCTCCTTTAGAAGATAAAATCATGGGGCTTGGTACTGAAAGAATTTTTTTGCCCTTACTGCAAACTTCTGTGCCTGATTTAATAGATTATAAAATGCCTGAAAATGGTGTTTTTCATAATCTTATTTTAGCAAAAATTGATGCTAAATATCCTGCCCATGCTCAACAAATTATGCACGCTTTTTGGGGTATAGGACAAATGAGTTTTGTCAAGCATGCTATTTTTGTGGATAAAAAAGCCCCTGCTTTAAAAGATTATGATGCTTTAATCCCTTATATTTTAAATCGTTTTGATGCAAAAAAAATTTTAATTTCAGAAGGAATTTGCGATCAATTAGATCATGCATCTCCTCAGTCTTGTTTTGGTGCTAAGGCTGGACTTGATGCTTGCGAAAAAACACAAGTAGAAGAGCTTGAAATTTTAGAAGATAAGGTTTTATTAGAGCTTTTTAGTAAAAAAATAGAAATTATAAATTTAAAACAATTCTATAAAGAAAGCAAAAGTCCTATTACTTGTATTTTACTTGATAAAAAAGAAAGGCTTAAACAAAGTTTTCAAAAGCTTTTAGAATTTAAAAAACATTTTAGAATTTTAGTATTTTTAGATCCTTGCAATAACTTAGAAAATCCTTATATGCTCGTATGGCGCGTGGTAAATAATATAGATGCTAAAAGAGATATTTTTATCGAGGAAGATAGAGTGGGTATAGATGCTAGCGCTAAAAATCAAATGGATGCTTATGAAAGAGTATGGCCTAAGCAAACAGATTGTTCTAAAAGTGTCATAGAAGATCTTATTTTACGCAATATTTTAAAAAACGATCCCAAACTTTTTGCTAAATTTGAAATTTTTTAAAACAAATCCTTTGGTACACTTTTTGCTTTTTATAAGCTTAAAATAAAATTTTTTATTAAAGTAATTATAATTTTTGTCGATATGAAATTTAATTAGCAAATAAAAGATTTTAAAAGGATTTTAAAATGGAAGTATTGAAGGCAAATAACAGTATGGATCCATCTTTTACAAAAATAACTCAAAAGACAAATCCATCGCAAACAGATATAAACAAAAGTCAAGAAGGGGATGGGGGACAAGAACAAGATATGAAAGAAAGATTGGCCGATATTGTAAAAAGATTAAACGAGCAAATGGAATCTTTAGATACTAATGTTCGTTTTGGATATAGCGATAAAATCGGATCAATGTATATTAGCGTAACAGAAAAAAACACTGGAAAGGAAATTCGTAAAATTCCTAGCGAAGAAGCTATGAGATTAGCTGAATATTTTAGAGATCTTATAGGAATGATATTTGATAAGGAGAGTTAAAAATGGGATTTGGTAGCTTATCAAGTTTAGGATTTGGTTCTGGGGTTTTAACTCAAGAAACTATAGATAAATTAAAAGAGGCAGAACAAAAAGCTCGCATTAATCCTTATACTAGAAAAATTGAAGAAAACACAGCTAAACAAAAAGATTTAACAGAGCTTAAGACAAAATTACTTACTTTTCAAACTGCTGTTTCTGCTTTAGGGGATGCTACAGCTTTTGCAAAAAGAAAAGTAGTATCTAGTGTGAGTACAAACCCACCTGCAAGTTTAAGTGTGACTAGTGGGGTTGCTTTACAAAGCATGAAGGTTAATGTTACCCAACTCGCACAAAAAGATGTGTATCAAAGCAAAGGTTTAGCAAATGATACAGGATTTATTGATGCAAATATGCAAGGAACTACTAATTTAACCTTTTTTTCTAATGGTAAAGAATGCAGCGTTACTATAGATAAAAATACAACCTATAGGGACTTAGCAGATAAGATCAATGAGGCAAGTGGCGGGGAAATAGTTGCAAAGATAGTCAACACAGGTGAAAAAGATACTCATTATCGCTTGACTTTAACCAGTAAAGAAACAGGGGAAGATAGTGCTATTAGCTTTTATCCAGGCAAGAAAGACTCTGATGGAAAGTATTCAGTAGATGAAAATGCAAAAAATGTTTTTAAAAGCCTAGGTTGGAATTTAGATGAAGAAGCTTTAAAAGACTTTGATCCTGCTAAAAATAAAAAAGGCGTTGGCATTATCGATGATAAAGACAATCCTTTGCATATACAAAAAGCACAAAATGCAGAATTTACTCTTGATGGTATTAAAATGATAAGACAAAGCAATACCATTGATGATCTTGGAGTAGGTCTTACCTTAACTTTAAATACAACAGGTGAAGTCAATTTTGATGTCCAACAAGATACAGAGTCCATCACTAAAGCCATGCAAGATTTAGTAGATGCTTATAATGATTTGGTTTTAAATCTTAATGCAGCTACAGATTATAACAGTGAAACAGGGACTAAAGGAACTTTACAAGGTGTAAATGAAGTAAGTTCTATAAGATCACAAATTGTTGCAGCCCTTTTTGAAACCCAGGTTGTTGATGGTATGGTTGAAGATGCTAATGGCAATAAAGTTAGTACCAAAGTTATGCTTTCTATGCAAGATTATGGTTTGAGTATGAGTGAGTCAGGAACCTTAAATTTTGATTCTTCTAAATTTGAGAGCAAATTTAAAGAAGATCCAAATATGGCTGAGAGTTTTTTTTCTGGCATTACTCAATACAAAGATATCAATTATACTGGAAATTTGATTAAAAAAGATAGTCTTAAAGATTATTTGGGTGAAGGAGAAGATAAGGGTATAAGTTTTGACTTTGGAAAATTTCAAATTATTACTGATTTTGAAACTTATGATTTATCTAAAAATGCTGATGGGACTACTTTTAAATTAACAGGCAAAACAGAAGAAGAAATGCTTCAAAATTTAGCCAATCATATCAATAGTAAAGGCATTAAAGGTTTAAGCGTTAAAGTTGAATCTTATGAAAAAGATAGAGAAAAAGGTTATAAGCTTAATTTTAAAACCGAAGGCAATTCTGATTTTGCTATTAAAGGAGATGATGAGTTTTTAAAACAATTTGGTTTAAGTCAAACAAGTATAAATGCCCAAGCCGTTGAAGGCGTGGGTGTGTTTGCTAAGCTTAAAGTCATTCTTCAAGGAATAACTGGAACTAATGGTTCTTTAACCAAATATGATGAAAGTTTAACTAATGATACAAAAGCTTTAAATAAAAATAAAGAATCAGCTCAAAAATTAATAGATACTAGGTATGAAACCATGGCAAATCAATGGTTACAATATGAAGGTATGTTAGCTAAACTTAATAGACAATTAACCGCTGTGCAAAGTATGATTCAAGCAGCAAATAATAATTCAAACAATTAAGGAAAAACCAATGCAAAACAATCTAGCTTATAATATCTACTCTCAAAATCAAGTAGGCATAGAATCTTCTCAAAAACTCATAGAAATGCTCTATGAGGGAATTTTACGCTTTTGTGCTAGGGCAAAAGTAGCTATAAAAAATGAAGACATAGAACAAAGAGTGTATTTTATAAAAAGAACAAGTGCTATTTTTATAGAACTTATTAATACTTTAGATTATGATAAGGGTGGAGAAGTAGCGCATTATTTAAGCGGTTTATATACAAGAGAAATTCAGTTATTATCTTTAGCTAATTTAGAAAATAGCGAAGAAAGAATCAATGAGGTTATTAATGTAACTAGAGGTTTGCTTGAAGCATGGAGGGAAGTGCATCAAAATGAAACAATGGCTTAATGATTTTAAACTCGCTTTAATAGAAGAAAATATAGATAAGCTTGAAAATTTACTAGATAAACTTGATTTAAAACAATATGTCCAAGATTTAGCTAAAAGTTCGCAGTCTAAAGAGTGTTTAGCAATAAACACTAAGGATATTTTTATCCAACTTCAATCTCTCTTCCAAGAGGCTATACAATTAATCAGCCAAAAGAAAAAAAGCAAAGCAGTAGAAATTCAAAAATTCCAAAAAGCCTTGACTTATTTTAAACCTTAAAAGCATAGCGATAAGCCGAGTTCTGTCGAGAATGCTCATTTATCTAGTTTTGCTTTTGCAAGCAAAATCAAGCGAAGGGTTTAAATAAAGACATCAACCATCCCTTCTTGCTGCACATTGGGTTTACATAGCCGAAATTGTTACCAAAATCGCTGGTGGGCTTTTACCCCACCGTTTCACCTTTTCCGCACATGCGGTAGTTTACTTTCTGTTGCACTATCCCTTAGGTTGCCCTAGCCATCGGTTAGATGGAATGTTTGTCTTTAGCAGCCCGGACTTTCCTCTTCTAAAAAGAAGCGAGCATTTGCTATGCTTTAGGTATAAATTTTAACATTATTTTTCTTATTTTTTTATCAAATCAAATCATTTTATTGTGATCTCAACTAAAATTTGTTAAAATAAAGCTTGATTTTTTAAAAAAGGAAATTTATGGCATCTTATTCAATGGGTGATTTAAAAAAAGGTCTTAAGATAGAAATTGATGGAATTCCTTTTAAAATAGTTGAATATCAGCATGTAAAACCAGGAAAAGGACCTGCTTTTGTACGCATTAAAATAAAATCTTTTATCGATGGAAAAGTCCTTGAAAAAACTTTTCATGCAGGAGATAAATGCGAAGCTCCTAATTTAGAAAATAAAACCATGCAATACCTTTATGATGATGGTGAAAATTGTCAATTCATGGATACGCAAACTTACGAACAAGTAGCAATTAGCGATGAAGATGTAGGCGAGGCAAAAAAATGGATGCTTGATGGTATGATGGTTGAAGTATTGTTTCACAATGGTAAAGCCATAGGTGTTGAAGTTCCACAAGTTGTCGAACTAAAAATAATCCAAACAGCTCCTAATTTTAAAGGTGACACTCAAGGATCTAATAAAAAACCTGCAACCCTTCAAACAGGCGCAGTAGTGCAAATTCCTTTCCATGTTTTAGAAGGTGAAGTCATCCGCGTTGATACTGTGCGTGGTGAGTACATCGAAAGAGCAAATAAGTAAATTTTTAAAGCTTTTAAAAAGCTAAATTTTAAAATTAAAACTTTAATTTAAAAAAAACTTTAAACCTTAGCATTAAGATTTAAAGTCTTTTTAAGTGTATAATCCTTAATTTATAAAAAACTTGATAAATGATACAAAAAATTAAAACCGAAAGGCAGATAAAATGAAAAAATTAGATTTAATCATAATAGGTGCAGGTCCAACAGGTATAGCTTGTGCAGTTGAGGCAAAACTTAAAAATAAAGAAGTTTTGATTTTAGAAAAATCAAATCATATTTGCCAAACCTTAATGCAATTTTACAAAGATGGTAAAAGGGTGGATAAGGCTTATAAGGGTTGTGAAGCAACTAATTATAGTCATATTCCTTTTGAAGATGGTACTAAAGAAAGTACTATACAAACTTTTCAAAATGCTTTAAAAGAACATAATATAGCATTAGAATTAGCTTGTGAAGTAGAAAGCCTTAAAAAAAATGATGAAGGATTTATACTAAGCACAAGTAAGGGGCTTTATGAGTGTAAATATATCATTGTTGCTATAGGTAGAATGGGTAAGCCTAATAAGCCTGATTATAAACTTCCTTCAAGTTTAGCAAAGATTATTAATTTTAATGCCAATGCGGTTTTGGGAAATGAAAATATCTTAGTTGTAGGAGGAGGAAATTCAGCAGTAGAATATGCTTTAGATTTAGCTAAGTCAAATAAAATAAGTCTTTGTTATCGTAAAAAAGAATTCACTAGATTAAATGATATCAATCTTAAAGATATCCATCAAGCACAAGCTTGTGCTAAGATAGAATTAAAATTGGGTGTAGATATTAACCAAGTCCAAGATGAAAACGCTAAAGCTAAAGTAGAATTTAACGATAATACCACCCAAATTTATGATAGAATCATTTATGCCATAGGAGGATCTACTCCTATTGATTTTTTACAAAAATGCGGTATTAGTGTAGATGATAAGGGTGTGCCTTTGATGGATGAAAATAAGCAAAGCAATGTTAAGGGTATTTTTATAGCAGGAGATATTGCTACTAAAAATGGTGCTAGCATAGTTACAGGGCTTAATGATGCTGTAAAAATTCTTTCTGTGCTTTAAAATCAAGATAAATGCTTAAATCTATAAATGTAAAAATTTATAGATTTAAAATATTTTTAAAATTTATAACCTATACCTGTTAAAAGAAATTGATATTTTTCATCATAAAAACTTATATCGCTATTTCTTCTTTCTGTACCATAGTTTACAAAACTGTAAAGCCCATCATATCCTAAAAATTGATTTTTAATGAATTTTACATTAAGTTTTCTAATCTTTCCATTTTGCTTTTGATGAAAAATAGGATCATCTTCTTGTGCTTTATACTTGCTAAGATTTAAATAAGGGTTAAAAATATAATCTTGAGCAAAAGCAAGATAAATTCCAAGATTTATCCCATATCTAGAATAACTTTGTGCTTTCCCTTTTGCGTTATTATGATCATAATGCAAGCCTAAATCAAGTAAAGTAAATTTATAATTAATTTCAAATTCATGATAGTATCCTTCTCTTTTTAAAGAACTATACATAATACTATCTTTATCATATTTATTTTTACTAAGTAAATATGAAGCATTTAGTATGCCAAAATCATTTTCATAGGTTTGAGAGATTTTAAAGCCATATTTACTAAGATCTGTTTTTTCTCTTTGACCTATTTGGTAAACATTAGCATATGCTTTAGTTCTTAAAGATGAAACTAGGGCAAAAGAAGTGCTAAGGTTTTCTAAATAAGCCTTTTCATAGCCTAAAATTACACCACTTATATCTCTTCCATTATAATTTTTAATAAAAATTCTATCCTTTTGGATAAAATTCCCATAATAAAGTTCTACACCCAAAAAAGGTATAAAAGCAGAGCTTGAATTTTTAGCATTATAATCACTTAAGAAATCTTCATTTGTTAAAGTAGAAAGATTGCTTTTTACATTTCTCATACCTACACCTAGGCTTAAATTCCCACTTAATCCATCTTCAAAATCTATAGCCATAGCTAAAATGCAACTTGCAAAACATAAAAATAAATATTTTTTCAGAACTCACTCCTTGAAATTTTATGCATTAAAATTAAAATAATAATTGTAACTGATATTATTTTAAATCGTGATAAATTACATTTTAAGATTCATGTATTATTAACTTGTTTTGGATTTAAGTTTTTTTAGATAAAATTTTATTTTATAAAATATATTTTCAAGGAAAATGAGTGCAACAAGAACACTATGATTTAGATTTAGAAAGAGCTATTTTAAGTACTTGTATGATGAGTGAGGATGCTTATGCAAGTATAGCAGGGGATATTGATCCAAAAGATTTTAGCCTTAAAGCGCATCAAGACATTTTTAAAGCCATGATAGCTTGTGCAAATGCTAATGAACCTATTTCTTTAAGCTTTTTAAGAAAACATGCTAATATAGACGAGCAAATCATAACAGAAATTCTTGCCACTCCTTCTATGATAGATTTGTTAGCTTATGTAAAAGAATTACGTGAAAAATCCATCAAAAGACAGCTTTTAAATTTTGCTCATTTTTTACCAACTCGCATCAACAATAACCTTGATGTTAATCAAATCGCAGATGAAATAGGCAAGGAAATTTTTAACATAACCAATCGTGCTAATTCTAAAAATATAAAAGAAATCACTTTAATCATTTCTGAGCTTCTTGAAGAATACAAAAAACAAAAAGAATTAAAAGATAAAACCATCATAGGTCTTGATACAGGCTTTGTAAATTTAAATAAAATGACTAAGGGTTTTAAAGGCGGTGAGCTTATTATCATCGCTGCACGTCCAGGTATGGGAAAAACTACTCTTTGTCTTAATTTTATAGACAAGGTTTTAAAACAAGATAAAGGTGTAGTTTTATTCTCTCTTGAAATGCCTGCTACACATATTTTACAAAGAATGCTTTCTTCAAAAACTTCAATCCCCTTGCAAAAAATTTTAACAGCAGATTTAAATGATGATGAATGGGGGCGTGTGGGTGATGCTTGCAATGACTATTCTAAAAAGAAATTATACATTTATGATGGCGCTTATGCAAGCATTACAGACTTAAGGGCTATTTTAAGACGTTTAAAATCTCAAGAAGAAAGTATAGGACTTTGTGTGATAGATTATATAGGGCTTATGATGAGCAATTCAAATTTTAATGACAGGCATTTACAAGTGAGTGAAATTTCAAGAGGTTTAAAACTTCTAGCAAGGGAATTAGATATACCTATCATAGCGCTTTCTCAACTTAATCGTAGCCTAGAGCAACGTGCAAATAAACGCCCTTTAATGAGCGATTTGCGTGAAAGTGGTGCCATAGAACAAGATGCTGATACTATTTTATTTGTCTATCGTGATGAGGTATATAGAGAACAAGAAGAAAAAGAAAGAGAAAATAAAGCTAAAGCTGAAGGTAAAACCTATGAAAGGCTTTTTATATCAAATCCTATTCAAGAAAATGCTGAAATCATAGTAGGAAAAAACAGAAATGGACCTGTTGGAACTGTAGAAGTGATATTTCTTAAAGATAAATCTTCTTTTAAAGATAAAAATCCAGCTTATGAAAGCACTGATTTTATAGCCTAAACCTTACTTTTTAACCTTCCTTTAAAACAAAATTACTTATTATTGCTTATTTACTTTATGTATTTTATCTTACTTTTAAGATGAAACATTTTATATAAATTGATTCATTTAAGTTTGTGTTTGAATAATTTATTAAACACTAAAAATCAATATCTAGTTTTTATAATATTTTAGTTTTTACAATTTTTGTATTTTTTTAAAATAAAGGATAATATTTTATGAAAAAATTATATTTAAAGTCTAGTGTATACAACACGGGGGGGGGTAATGGCTTCTTCCAAAAAACTTATTTTATCTTTAGCTACTATTTCTTGTTTAAGCTCTTTAGCCTTAGCTCAAATTAGTGGACCACCTTACGCTATACCTTATACTCAAGGAAATAATTACTACTATACTCTTTTAGGATATTATCCAGGAACTCAAATTGAAGTAAATGGTAATGGAAGTACCAATAGCATCTTTTTAGGTAAATACGCTTATGTTCGTAGTAGCAATAATGGCGTAAAAACACTCTATGTTCATGCAACTACTGATGAAAAAATAGACATAAGAAAAATATTAAATAAAGGAATCATAGCTGGTTTTTTAAACATAGAAAATAAGGGCAGTTTTAATAATGGTTCTATTCATGTAGGTGATATAGACAATCAAGGTTATATTAAAAAAGTTTATATAGGTATATGGGGAGAAAATAATGGAAAGATACAATTAGATTCTTTTAAAAACTCAGGTATTATATATGCTTCAAATGGTGATGGTATTTTATTTGAAGGCAAAGATACACAAATAGGAAACTTCATTAATACAGGTATTATTGTAGGTAATCATAGTAATAGTTCTAATAATGCTAGTGTACTTATAGGAAGACCTGATAAAAACCATGGTAATACTACTATAGATCTTTTTTTAAATGAGGGTCTAATAGGAAGTAATATGGCTAAGTATGGGGTTAAGTTTGATAGTGGTAATGATAGCAATGGTGGCAATAACAATCGTCACAAAGCTACAGTCAAACATTTTATCAATACTGCTACCATACAAGCTAAAGACACTGCATTGCATTTAAGTAATACTACTATTACTGATTTCTTAAATATGGATACTATTAAAGCTGAAAATGGCAAAGCCATAGAAACTTTAAAACAAACAAGAATTACTAATTTTATTAATGCTGGGACTATAAAAAGTGAGAGTTCAAGTCAAGAAGCTATTAAGTTTGCACATTCAATTATTGATAATATTCTTAATACAGGAAATATAGAAGGTAAAAAACAAGCTATTATTTTTAATGGTTCAAATGTTAAAAACTTTATCAATAGTGGGACTATTAAGAGTACTAATAACGATCAAAGTAATGCTATAGAAGTAAATGGTAATAGAACTATTAACAATTTCATTAATAGTGGGACTATTTATGGTAATGATACTATTAGATTTAACAAAACAGCAAAAATTAATTATGTTTATAATACAAGTATTATATATGGTGGCAACACAAGTGTACATGTATATGGTGGCAATATTGATCATTTTGTCAATAAAGGCATCATTGCCAATGATAAAACTGTAAATTACGGTGCTGCTATAAAATTAGAAAATGGTGGAACCATAAAACATATAACCAATACAGGTCTTATAGCCTCCAAAAAAGCTGGCATCTCTGTAACTTATGGTAAGTTTGGTACCATTACTTTAGAAGAAGGTAGTATAGTTTATGGAGAACATTTTGGTGTTTGCATAGCACAGTGGCAAAATTTAGATGAACTTATTATAGTTGGAAGCTCTCAAATAGCTAGTGGAATTTATAGTAATCATTATGGAATTTTTTTAGGCACAGGATCTCAAGCTTCTAAAATAGAACTAAAAAATCAAGCTGTAGTTCAAGCAAAACAAAATGCGATTAAATTAGAAAATCAAGCTAATTTAAGCGGACTTAACATTGATAACTCAACAATAAAATCAGGACAAGAAGCTATTTTAAACGCAAAAGGTAAAATAGCAGATATAAATGTAAATAATGGAGCATTAATTCAATCATATTCTAATACAGCTATAAGTAATTTAGGAACTATCGATAAAATAACCATAAGTGGAACAAATACCAAAATTATAGGTGATATTCAAAACAAAGGCACTATAACATCTGGCATAACAATACAAAATGACGCTCAAATACAAGGACAATTAGTCAACGAAGGCACCATAAAAGCTGATGCTAATGGTAAAAGCAGAAAACGCCGCTCCCTTGATGAAAGCCAACAAAGTGATGAAGAAAGCAAAGCAGCTATTCTTATAAAAGAATCAGGACAAATCACTTCAACTAGTGGTAAAGCTGGCATAATAAACAAAGATAAAGGAAAAATAGAAGGTAATATCATAAGCAAAAGTTCAAATACCATTAGCCTAGAAAACCAAGGTAGTGTAACAGGAAATATATCTAACTCTGGAACAGGTAATTTAATGATAGAAAATAAAAACAATGGTAGCAATAGTGCCACCATCTCAGGTTCTATCATGAATACAAACTCAGGTAATGTAATACTTGATAATAGTGCTACTATAACTCAAGGCATCACAAATCAAGGAACAGGTAATTTAATGATAACTAACCAAAGTGGTGCTAGCATTGAAAATATTAGCAATGAAAGCTCAGGCGATGTAATGCTTAACAACACTGGTTCTATAACAAAAGGTATAACAAACTCTGGTAATGGTAATCTAAACCTAACCAACCAAGAAAATGCCACCATAAGTGGAGGTATAACAAACTCTGGCTCAGGCACCCTAATGCTTAATAACTTTGGCTCTATAGGAACAAATACTGATGGCTATAACATAAGCAATGAAGGAAGTGGTAGTGTTAATATCACTTCTTGGACTATACGTACAGGAAGTAATAATAAACTCCAAACCCTTACAGTAGGAGGAAAAAGTGCTAATTCTGTTATGGTTGGAAACCTTATAGTTGATCAAGGTAATCTTAATATGGATGAACTTAATGATATTAAAAATCTTGTTAAGGGAGTAAGTTTAAATAATATAAAAAAAATAAAAACTAATGGTGGTGGAGAAATGATATTAAACTATGATGCTTTAAGTGGAAAAATCTCTACAGACTTTAATCTTAATGCTTCTATTATAGGAGCAAGCTTTAGATCTTTAAATGCTTCTAGCATTAAAAGAAATGCTTTTGTAGATGGCTTAATGAATAATATGAATTTAAGTTTAACTTTTAATCCTAATCATTTTAATCTTAATACTAATCTTACTTTTAATGAAGATAATTTATATGCTAGTATTAATGATTATATACAAAGTGATATACAAACTTATACTCATGATAATATTAAAGAACATGCCTTAGTTATACTACCTTATTTTTCTTCTCAAAGTGTAGAACTTTCTTTAAATGAAAAAAGTAAAGGACATATTAAAGGTAATATACTTGCTTATTCTACCTTAAAAGAAAGTGGAACTTATAGTTTTTATGCAGGTTATGAAGATACTAAGATGAACTCTTATTATTTTGATGTAAAAAACCGTACTTATTATACAGGTATAAAATATTTTAATACCTTATTTTATACAGACAATAATCAAGAAGTCTATATTAAAGCTCAAGCTAAAGCAGCTTTTATTAAAAATGAGTTCTTAAAGAAAATAGCCAATAATGAAGCTAGTGCTAATCCTAATGCTTATACTTATGGAGGAGGTATAGATTTAGGAATGAATTTTATCTTAGGATCTCATATGCTTACTCCTCAAATAGGTTTAGGTTATGAAGGATCTTATATGCAAGCTTATAGTATAAAAGATATTAAAGGTAGGGCTAGTGTACAAAAAGGAGAAAGAATATATAAAAATATCAATAATCTTTTTTCTACTAAGGCTAGCTTTGCTTATTTTAAAGACTGGTTACCTTATTTAAAGACTTCTATAGAATTAGGAGCTAAACTTTATATGAATACTACTATACATACTAAAGCACGCTTTGGTACTATTAAAGTAGAAGATGAAATAAACTTAGCAAGAATACAAAGATTTGCAAATGCTTCTTTAATACTGCCTTTAAATCAAAGCTTTATTATGAGTATGAATTATAATGCTCAAAATAGTAAAGATGCTACTACTCATACTGCTTATGCTCAATTTAGTTATTTGTGGTAGGGTGTTTTTGGAGGGAAATATTATTTAAGATTTTTAATTCATTTTGTTATAATTTTATCTTATTGTTTTAAAAGGATAGCAAAATGGAAAATTTTTATGCTTTTATACTAGGAATCATTGAAGGTTTGACTGAATTTTTACCTGTTTCTTCAACAGGACATATGATTTTGGGTACGACTATTTTAGGTATTAATATCAATGAATTTTGGAAAAGTTTTTTAATTATCATTCAATTAGGTTCTATTTTAGCCGTACTTTTTGTATTTTGGCGTAGACTTTTTCAAGGAATTGATATTTGGTTTAAGCTTGCTATAGGTTTTTTTCCTACAGGAGTGATAGGACTTTTTGTGGCAAAATATCTAAGCGTTTTATTTAATGGTTGGGTTGTTGTGTTTATGTTGATTTTTGGTGGTGTGATTTTTATATTTATTGAGCTTGTATATAAAAAGAGGTATTATCGTGTTGATTGTTTGGAAAAAATTACTTTTAAACAAGCTTTTTGTGTAGGACTTTTTCAGTCTTTGGCTATGATTCCTGGAACTTCAAGAAGCGGGGCAAGCATTATAGGAGGACTTTTGCTTGGTTTAAATAGAAAAACTGCTACAGAATTTAGTTTTTTATTAGCTATTCCAACTATGATCATTGCTACAGTTTATAGTATTTATAAAGAGCCTCAAATTCTTAGCAATGCAAATTCTTTGATTCCTTTAAGTATAGGTTTTGTTACGGCTTTTGTGGTAGCAGTTTTTGTGATTAAATTCTTTTTGAAATTTATTTCTCGTTTTGATTTTATCCCTTTTGGGATTTATCGTATAGTTTTAGGAATAGTGTTTTTTTATTTGTATTATAGTGAGGTTTTAAGTGCTGGAAATGAATTTAACTTATAAATAAATATTAAATTTATTCTAATATTTTTTTAAAAATAAACTGAAATTCAAAAATAATTAAGTCTTAGAAAGTTAAAATTAGGACTTTATAAACACTCACAGAGTAAGTGAGCAAATAAGGGTTTAAATATATGGAAAAAGAAATTATTGCATATTTAGATAAAGGGAAAATAATTGATTCTCAAAGTTTTAATGGTGCAAATTTAAAAGCAATTTATTTTGATAATTCAAAAGAAAGTTTAGAACTTATTCGTCATTCTTGTGCACATTTAATGGCACAAGCCATTAAAAGTTTGTATCCTGAGGCTAAATTTTTTGTAGGACCTGTGATAGAAGATGGATTTTATTATGATTTTCGTGTAGCAAGTAATATCGGTGAAGAAGATTTAGCAAAGATTGAAAAAAAGATGAAAGAGCTTGCTGAGAAAAAACTTGAAATTGTAAAATATGAAATTACAAAAAAAGAAGCTTTGGAAAAATTTAAAGATGATGATTTAAAACAAGAACTTTTATCACGTATCCCTGAGGATAAGGTAAGCATTTATTCTCAAGGTGAATTTGAGGATTTGTGTAGGGGTCCTCATGTGCCAAATACTAAGTTTTTAAGGTTTTTTAAGCTTACTCGTGTGGCAGGAGCGTATTTGGGTGGTGATGAAAAAAAAGAAATGTTAACTCGAATTTATGGTACAGCTTTTGCAGATAAAGAAAGTTTAAAAGAGCACTTAGCTATTATAGAAGAAGCTAAAAAACGTGATCATAGAAAACTTGGAATGGAGCTTAAGCTTTTTACTTTTGATGATGAAATAGGAGGCGGTCTTCCTATTTGGTTGAGTAATGGGGCAAGATTAAGATCTAAGCTTGAACATATGCTTTATAAAATTCATCGTTTGCGTGCTTATGAGCCTGTACGTGGACCTGAGCTTTTAAAAGCAGATGCATGGAAGATTAGTGGGCATTATACTAATTATAAAGAAAATATGTATTTTACACAAATTGATGATCAAGAATATGGCATTAAGCCTATGAATTGTGTGGGGCATATTAAAATTTATCAAAGTGATATAAGAAGTTATCGTGATTTGCCTTTAAAATTTTTTGAGTATGGAGTAGTGCATAGACATGAAAAAAGTGGTGTGCTTCATGGACTTTTTAGGGTAAGAGAATTTACTCAAGATGATGCACATATTTTTTGTATGCCAGAACAAATTAAAGAACAAGTTTTAGAAATTTTAAATTTTGTGGATAATTTGATGAAATTATTCGATTTTACTTATGAAATGGAAATTTCAACAAAACCAGCTAAGGCTATAGGCGATGATGCTATTTGGGACATGGCAACTCATGCTTTAAAACAAGCTTTAGAAGAGCAGGGTTTAAAATACGGTATTGATGAAGGTGGTGGGGCATTTTATGGTCCAAAAATCGATATTAAAATTACTGATGCTTTAAAAAGAAAATGGCAGTGTGGTACTATACAAGTAGATTTTAACCTTCCTAATCGTTTTGGACTTGAATATATAGATACTAATAATGAAAGAAAACAACCTGTAATGATCCATAGAGCAATTTTAGGATCTTTTGAAAGATTTATAGGAATTTTAACTGAGCATTGCGCAGGAGAATTTCCATTTTTTATTGCTCCTATTGCAGTAGGTATTATCCCTATTTGTGATTCTCATCTTTCTTATGCTAAAGAAATTCAAAAATTATTGTTAAAATTCGATATTGATAGTGAGGTATATGAGAAAAATGAGAGTTTAAGTAAAAAAATTCGTAATTTTGAAAAGCAAAAACTGCCTATGATACTAGTCTTAGGTGATGATGAAGTATCAAAACGTAGTGTTGCTTTAAGAGATAGAAGAGCTAAGGAGCAAAAAAATCTTAGTTTGGATGAATTTATTAATCTAGTCAAAGACAAAATGAGTGAGGTGCATTTTTGAGTAAAGAAAAAGAAGTATTGCTTAATGAAGAAATAAGAGCAGAGCAAGTTAGATGTGTAGGTGATGATGGTAAGCTTTATGGCATTATCAGTAGTGATGAGGCTTTAGAAATTGCAAATCGTTTAGGACTTGATCTTGTAATGATAGCTGCTGATGCTAAACCCCCAGTTTGCAAGATCATGGACTATGGAAAATTCCGTTATCAACAAGAGAAAAAACAAAAAGAAGCAAAGAAAAAACAAAAAGTTATTGATATAAAAGAAATTAAACTTTCTATAAAAATTGCTCAAAATGATATCAATTATAAGGTAAAGCATGCTTTAGAATTTTTATCACAGGGTAAGCATGTGAAATTTCGTGTGTTTTTAAAAGGTCGCGAAATGGCAAGTCCTGAAGCTGGTGTACTTTTACTTGAAAAAATTTGGACCATGATAGAAAATCAAGCCAGTCGTGATAAAGAGCCAAATTTTGAAGGACGCTATGTTAATATGCTTGTTGTTCCAAAAAAAGCTTAATAAAATTTTTGATATTAAAGTATACATGATTAAAAATTTATTAGAGTATAAATTGATATAAAAATAGTAAGTTGATGTAAAAATAAATTAAAATATAATTTAAAATCACTTGGTGTGTAATCAATGTGTTTTTAAAGACTAAGATAATTCGTGTTTTAAAAAGTATAAATTATTTTAATATATCTTGTAGATTTTAATGGAAAATATTGTGAAAGAAAATCCTTCTTTTTTAAAAGAACAAATTATAACTTATTTAGGAAATAAGCGTTCTTTGCTTGATTTTTTAAATCAAGGTTTTTTAATCGCAAAAGAACAATTAAAAAAAGATAAATTTTCTTTTTGTGATGTCTTTAGTGGTTCAGGTGTGGTTAGTCGCTTTGCTAAAGCACATGCAAGTTTTATTATTAGTAATGATTTAGAAGATTATTCAAGACTTATTAATCAGTGTTATCTTACTAATCAAAATAAAATTTTAATACAAAATTTAAAAAAATACTATAAAAAGCTTACATATAATTTAGAATTGCAAAAAGGTTTTATCAGTGAGCTTTATGCTCCAAAAGATGATGAGAATATTAAAGCAAATGAAAGGGTTTTTTATACTTTGAAAAATGCTTTATATCTTGATACGATAAGACAAAAAATCGATAAAGAAATTCCTGAAGAATTAAGACATTTTTTTATAGCTCCTTTGATTTATGAAGCTAGTGTACATTCAAATACTAGTGGGGTTTTTAAGGGTTTTTATAAGGGTAGAAATGGCATAGGTAAATTTGGAGGAGAAGCACAAAATGCTTTAAAGCGTATCAAAGGGGATATCGAGCTTAAAATGCCTATTTTTTCAAATTTTTCTTGTAAGTTTGAAGTGTTTCAAAAAGATGCAAATTTACTTGCAAAAGAACTTGAGAGCATTGATATAGCTTATCTTGATCCTCCTTATAATCAACATCCTTATAGTTCTAATTATTTTATGCTTAATTTACTTGCAAATTACAAAAAACCAAAAATCATTTCTAAGATAAGTGGCATACCAAGGGATTGGAATCGTAGTACTTTTAATAAAATTAAATTTGCTGAAGATGCTTTGTTTGAGCTTATTAGCGATTTAAAGGCTAGGGTGATTTTACTTTCTTATAATTGTGAAGGCTTTATTAAAAAAGAAAATTTTTTAAAGCGTTTGCAAAAATTAGGAAAATGTCAAATTTTAGAGCAAAAATACCCTACTTTTAAAGCTTCTCGCAATCTTAAAAATCGTGATATTCATATCCATGAACAACTTTATGTTTTAATTAAATAATTTTTTTAAAAAATATATTTTTATTTAAGCACTTTGCAAACAAAATTGATTAAAATTATGTTTTAGTGTTAAATTAGGATTTTTAAAGATATATTATGAAAATACGAGTTGGAATTTTAGGATCAAGTGGTTATGTAGGAAGTGAACTTGTACGTATTTTGCTTCATCATCCTAGGGTTGAAATTGTTTATTTAGGATCAAATTCTCATATAGGAAAAAACTATCAAGATCTTTATCCTCATATACCTTTAAATTTATGTTTTGAAAATAAGGCTTTAAATGAACTTAATCTTGATCTTTTGTTTTTAGCTACTCCTCATCAAATGAGTGCTAAGTTGCTAAATCAAGCTATCTTACAAAAGATGAAAATTATTGATTTAAGTGCTGATTTTCGTCTTAAAAATCCTAAAGACTATGAACTTTGGTATGAATTTATTCATCCTAATACACAACTTTTACAAAATGCAGTTTATGGGCTTTGTGAACTTTATAAACAAGCCATAAAAAAAGCTGATTTGATTGCAAATCCAGGGTGTTATACGACTTGTTCTATACTGAGTCTTTATCCTTTATTTAAAGAAAAAATCATTGATTTACACTCTGTAAGTATTGATGCAAAAAGCGGGGTAAGTGGGGCAGGAAAAAATCTAACAGTAAATAATCTTTTTTGCGAAGTCAATGAAAATATTAAGGCTTATGCTTTAAGTTCGCATCGTCATACTCCTGAAATTGAAGAACATTTAAGTTATGCAGCAGGACAAAAAATTACTTTACAATTTACCCCTCATCTTATACCTATGCAAAGAGGAATTTTAATCAGTGCTTATGCGAATTTAAAGAGCAATTTAAAAGAGCAAGATTTACGTGATATTTATACTAAATACTATCAAAATACTAAATTCATAAGGCTTTTACCGCCGCAGTCGTTTCCACAGACTCGGTGGGTTAAATCAAGCAATTTTGTGGATATTAATTTTAGCATAGATCAACGTACTAATCGTATTGTAGTACTTGGTGCTATTGATAATTTAATCAAAGGTGCAGCAGGTCAAGCTGTTCAAAATATGAATTTAATGTTTGATTTTGAAGAAGATGAAGGACTTAAATTCTTTGCAAATTTGTAAAGGATAAAAATGCTAATTCGAGCAATGCAAAAAAGTGATTATCAAGCCGTTTGTGAGCTTTGGTGTCAAATAAAGGGTTTTGGAATCAGAAGTATAGATGATAGTAAAGAAAATATAGAAAGATTTTTAGATAGAAATCCTAATCTTAGTGCTGTAGCACTTATGCATAAAAAGATTATAGGTACTATACTTTGTGGGCATGATGGACGCACAGGAGGATTTTATCATGTTTGTGTGCATCAAGATCATAGAAAAAAAGGTGTGGCACATAAGATGACGCAATTTTGTCTTGAGGCTTTAAAAACAGATAAAATCAATCAAATCGCTCTTATTGCTTTTAAAAACAATGATTTGGGTAATGAATTTTGGAAGCATTATGGTTTTACTTTAAGAGAAGATGCTAATTATTACAATCTTAGCTTAAATGCATACAATCAAACCAGTTTTAATCTTTAGGAGTTTATTATGTATGAGTATTTAGAAAAAGCCCATGTTTTGATTGAAGCTTTACCTTATATACGTAAATTTTCTTCTAAAATTGTTGTGATTAAATATGGTGGATCAGCAATGGAAAATGAAGAATTAAAACATTGTGTTATGCAAGATATAGCTCTTTTAAAGCTTGTAGGTTTAAAACCTGTTATTATACATGGTGGAGGTAGAGATATTTCTAATATGTGTGAAAAACTTGGGGTTAAAACTCAGTTTAAAAATGGGCTTAGAATTAGTGATGAAAATACAACTCAAATAGCTAGCATGGTGTTAAATCATATTAATAAAAACTTAGTTCATAGTTTGCAAAATTTAGGGGTTAAAGCCATAGGACTTTGTGGTAAAGATGGAGCCCTTTTAAAATGTGTAAAAGAAGATGAAAATTTGGCTTTTGTAGGAAAGATAGAAGAGGTTAATTCTAGCATTTTAGAAGAACTTTTAGAGAAAGATTTTTTACCTATTATTGCACCCATTGGAATGGATGAAGGTTTTAATACTTATAATATCAATGCAGATGATGCAGCTTGTGCCATTGCTAAGGCTTTAAAAGCAGAAAAGCTTGTTTTTTTAACTGATACTGCAGGAGTTTATGAAGATTTTGAGGATGAAAATTCTTTAATTTCTAAGCTTTCTATAGAACAAGCTAGAATTTTGGTACAAAAAATTCAAGGAGGTATGCATGTGAAGTTAAAATCTTGCATTGACGCTTGTGAAAATGGTGTTAAAAAAGTCCATATTTTAAATGGATGTGTGAAACATTCTTTATTGCTTGAGTTTTTTACCGATGAGGGTGTGGGTACTTTACTAGGTTAAAAGTATGGATTATAAAGAAGAAAAACATATTATACCTACATATAAACGTTTTGATATAGTTTTACAAAGCGGAGCAGGAGTTTATCTTTTTGATCATCAGGGTAAAAAATATTTAGATTTTGCAAGCGGTATAGGCGTTTGTGCTTTAGGATATAATCATGCTAAATTTAATGCTAAGATTAAAATTCAAATAGATAAAATTTTACATACTAGCAATTTATATTATAATCAAAATATTGCTAAAGCAGCTAAAAACTTAGCTAAGGCTAGTGGTTTAAAGCAAGTATTTTTTACCAACTCAGGTGCAGAAAGCATAGAAGGGGCTATGAAAGTAGCTAGAAAATATGCTTTTAATAAAGGCAATAAAGCGGGTAATTTTATCGCATTTAAAAACTCTTTTCATGGTCGTACTTTAGGGGCTTTATCTTTAACGGCTAATCAAAAATATCAAAAGCCTTTTAAGCCTTTAATTTCTGGGGTTAAATTAGCAAAATATAATGATATATTAAGTGTAGAAAAATTAATCAATGAAAAAACTTGTGCCATAGTTTTAGAAAGCGTTCAAGGAGAAGGTGGGATCAAACCTGCAAATAAAGACTTTTATCAAGCTTTAAGAAAACTTTGTGATGAAAAAGATATTTTGTTGATTGCTGATGAAATTCAATGCGGTATGGGTAGGAGTGGAAAATTTTTTGCTTATGAGCATGCACAGATTTTACCTGATATCATGACTTCGGCTAAGGCTTTAGCTTGTGGGCTTAGTGTGGGGGCTTTTGTGATAAATGATAAGCTAGCGCAAAATTCTTTGCAAATAGGCGATCATGGCAGTACTTATGGAGGAAATCCTTTAGTTTGTGCAGGGATTAATGCGGTTTTTGAAATTTTTAAAGAAGAAAAAATTTTAGAACATGTTTGTGAACTTACACCTTATTTAGAGCAGAATTTGCAAGGTTTAATAAAAGATTTTAGTTTTTGTAAAGAATTAAAAGGTTTAGGTTTTATGCAAGGACTTAGTCTTGATAAAAGTATTAAGGTGGGTGAAGTGATTAAAAAATGTCAAGAAAATTCACTTTTGCTTATTGCTTGTGGGGAGAATGATTTAAGGTTTTTACCACCTTTAATCATTGAAAAAAAGCATATTGATCAAATGTGTGAAAGATTAAGAATAAGTCTTAAAAAATTTTAAGACTTATTCTTTACCGTCGATTATAGGCACAAACAAGCATTCTTCTAAGATTTCTTTTTGTAAATTGCTTCCATTTTTGCTAATTCTTGTGATGAATTGTTTATCTTTGTGTAAGATAGGAGCAACTAAAATTCCATTATCGCTTAATTGATCAAGCAAAATTTCAGGAATTTGCGTGGTATAAGCAGAAAATAAAATCCTATCATAAGGGGCATAATTTTTCCAGCCATTTTGTCCATCATCAAATTTGACATTGATATTTAAAAGTTCTAATTCTCTAAAAGTTTGAGCAGCTTTTTTAGCTAAATTTTCTATGCGTTCTATGGTAAAAACACGTCTTATGACCTTGCTTAAAATGGCTGCTTGATAGCCACTTCCACAACCTATTTCTAAAATACTATCAGCGTCTTTAAAATTTAAAGTCATAGTCATTTTAGCTACTGTTAAAGGTGAGCTAATCCATTGAGAATTAGCTAAAGGTAGGGCATCAAGACGATAAGCATGGGTTTTTAAAGGAGAAAAAATTTCACGTGGAATTTGGCAAAAAGCATTAAAAAGTTCTTCATTGATAAAAATTTTTTGTGAAATTTCTTCAGCCATATTTTGGCAGCGTTTTTGCTCAAAGGCATTCATTGTTTCTCCTGTTAAATTTTAAAGAAAAATTGTAGCTAAAAAAGTTAAAATAGAGTTAAACTTGGTTATACTTTAAATAAAAAGGAAAAAAATGCTTATAAAATTTAAAAATCATATTCCAAAATTAGGTCAAAATGTTTTTGTTGCTGATGGGGCTAAAATTATAGGGGAAGTGCAAATAGGAGATGAAAGCAGTGTCTGGTTTAATTGTGTTTTAAGGGCTGATGTTAATTTTATAAAAATTGGTGCAAGGACTAATATTCAAGATTTAAGTACTATTCATGTTTGGCATAGAGAATTTAATGAAGATGGTAGTTTAAAACAAGCTGGTTTTCCTACTATTATCGGAGATGATGTGACTATAGGACACAATTGTGTTATCCATGCTTGCACTATAAAAGATCGTGTTTTAGTGGGTATGAATGCAGTTATAATGGATGAGGCTTTTATAGAAGAAGATAGCATTGTGGGGGCTGGGAGTGTTGTAACAAAGGGTAAAAAATTTCCTAAAGCTTCTTTAATTCTTGGAAATCCTGCAAGATTAATACGTACATTAACACCAAAAGAAATAGAATTTTTAAAGCAATCAGCTTTAAATTATGTCGAGTTTAAAAATGAGTTTTTAAAAGATCATTAGTAATATTTTGAAGTTTTGGCGAGAGCTTAACTTCAAATTTGCTAAATTGATTAAGATTTAAAAATTTTTCATCTAATTTAGCAATTTGTTCTTTGGCATAGTTTTGAATGACTTTTAAAGAAGGTTTTTCAATGAGTCTTTTTTCTTTATAAACAAGTTTTAGAAGTTCTTTGTATTCTAGATTTTCATTGAAATTAGGTTTTTCATCAAAAACATAAAGCTCATCAAAGAGTATTTTTTTTGTTTTTTTATCATAAATTCTAAAAACTTTTTTAAAATGAGGTATGGTTGATTTTTCGCTATTTTCGCTGATTTTAATTTTGGGTTTGATTTTTCCTTCTTCTTCTAAAGCTACAAGTTTGTAAACACAACTAAAAATAGGATCACTTGAAGCTGTGATTAGTTTTTCGCCTACACCAAAAATATCAATAGGTGCTTGCTGTTTTTTTAAATTTTGTATAGTTTTTTCATCTAAAGCATTAGAAGCTATGATTTTACACTCATGAAGTTGTGCTTGATCAAGTTCTTGTCTGATTTTAAAACTTAAATCTAACAAATTTCCTGAATCAATTCTTATTCCACCGTTGTTAATGCCTGCTTCTTTAAAAACTTTAATAGCGTTTTTAAGACCACTTTTTAAACAATCATAAGTATCGATTAATAAAACAGGTTCTTTAGGATAAATTTTAATATAAGCTCTAAAGGCTTCAAGTTCACTTTCAAACATTTGCACCCAAGAATGTGCCATAGTCCCACTTATGGGGATATTATAAATTTTTCCTGCTAAGGTACAAGCACTTTTAAAACATCCCCCTATAAAAGCTGCTCGAGAGCCTTTTAGTGCTGCTTCGCTTCCTTGTGCTCTGCGTGATCCAAATTCTAAAATTTTACTTTGTTGTGCTGCGCGTACCATGCGGTTTGCTTTTGTTGCGATTAAACTTTGATGATTTAAGGTTAAAAGTAAAAAAGTCTCTAAGAGTTGAGCTTGTATGGCACTAGCTTTGACGCAAAGTAAGGGTTCATTAGGAAAAATCACTTCACCTTCACGCATGGCATAGATTTCACCTTCAAATTTGAAATTACTAAGAAATTTTAAAAATTCTTCATTAAAAATTTCTTGTTTTCTTAAAAAATTGATATCTTCCTTACTAAAACTTAAATTTTCTATATAATCTAAAACATCTTCAAGCCCTGCAAAAATAGCAAAGCATCCTGAATCTGGAATTTTTCTAAAAAAAATTTCAAAATAACAAATTTGATCTTTTTTGTTATTTTTAAAATAGCCTTGAGACATTGTAAATTCATAAAAATCACAAAGCAAGGCTAAAGAATTTTTAGAAATCATCAAAACTTATACTGCCTTTAGAATAGTTTGTTACTTTGCTTTCAAAAAAATTGCTTTTTTGATCGTTAAATTTAGAAAAATCATCCACCCATTTAATAGGATGTTTGGCATTATATAATCTATCAAGATTGATAGCACTAAGTCTTTGATCTACAAGATAATGAATGTATTCTTCAATAATATCATCAGTAAAGCCCATGATTTGATTTTGAGTGATATATTTACCCCATTTAATTTCTAATTCTCCAGCTTTTTTAAACATATCATAAATTTTGTTAATATTTTCATCATGAAATAAATCAGGTCTTTCTTTGCGTACTGAATTAATCATATTTTGAAAAAGCAAAAGATGCGTGATTTCATCTCTTTGGATAAAGCGGATCATTTGAGCAGATCCTAGCATTTTTCCAGCTCTAGCAAGAGCATAAATAGCAGTAAATCCACTATAAAAATATACTCCTTCTAAAATTTGATTTGCTACCATGGCTAAAAGCAGTTTATTATCATCGACATCACCTGCTAGTTCTTCGTAAATACTTGAAATAAAATCATTTTTTTCACGTAAGGTTTCATCATGCTTTTCCATTTCATAAATTAAATCTGTGTTTTCGCAAATAGCTTCTACCATTACAGCATAAGATTTAGAATGATTAGCTTCTTCATAGGCTTGACGTGCTAAAACAGCATTGATTTCAGGAGCAGTGATATAAGGGTTTATATTATCAGCTAAATTATTAGTTTGAAAACTATCCATGGAGATAAGTTGAGACCAAACAAGATCATACATTCTTTTTTCATCTACAGTAAGATTGCAACGATAATCTAGAGCATCCTTAGTTGTGTCTACTTCTTTGGGAAACCAAGTATTTGCTTCCATTAAATCCCATAATTTTAAAGCCCAAGTGTATTTTGCTTTAGTAAAATTTAAAATTCCATGAGGATTACCATTAAATATTTTACGATCTCCTAAATTCTCGCTTGAACTTGGATTATAAATTCTTTTTCTTTGCATTTTTACCTTTCTTTAATATTCTTTATATTTTAACGATTATACAACTTTGAGTTAAAATATCATGTAAATTGAGTTTATCTTTTCTTAAAAAGCTTATAAAAAAGCCGAAAAATAAACCAAAACTTATAATAAATATAATATATCTTAGCAAAATTCTAAGAAAACTTACTTTTTTTCTTGTTTTAATATTAATAAGATATAAATTATAGGCTTTAAGACCTGGACTTTGACCTTTTTTATTTAAAAAAACAGCTTGAATGAAGCCAAATAAAATAGTGCATAAGCTTATAATAAAATGATTGTTTAAAAAAGCTTCTTTAGATCCAAGTAAAAAATAAAATAAATATAAAATAGGAGTGTAAATAATAAAAATATCCACAAGTAAAGCTCTAAACCTTAACCATCTAGAGGCAATGTTTGCTTTATTTTTCATTTAATTTCCACGACTTCCTGGTTTTATAGCCTTACTTCCTTTTTTGCAAAGGGGACAGTTTGATTCTTCATAAATTTTAAAATTAAAATTTCCTAAAGCAAAAAGAGGTAAATTTTGAGGTAATTTAGCATTGTCTTTTTTAGGAGTTTGTAAATTTTCTACTGCACAAAAACCTCTATTAGCTAAAGCTGCAAAACCTACTACAATACCACCTAAGCTTTCTATGATTTGAGCACTTTCTAAAGCACTCCCACCTGTAGTGATAATATCTTCACATATAATAAATTTTTCATTCTTTTTTATTTCAAAACCGCGTCTTAAAGTCATTTTTGCATTGACTCTTTCAGTAAAAATAAAGCGTTTATTGCAAGATCTTGCCAATTCATATCCTGCTAAAATTCCTCCTAAGGCTGGAGAGCAGATGCTATGAAATTCAATGCCATAATCGTTAATGATTTTGGCAAGTTCATCGCAAAGCTTTCCAGCTATTTTAGGATTTTCTAAGACCTTAGCACTTTGAAGATAAAATTGAGAATGTTTGCCTGAGCTTAATAAAAAATGTCCTTCTAGATAAGCCCCACAATCTTTATAAATTTGTTCTAAATTCATCATCAAACCTTTAAAAGTTCTACTTCTTTGTTTTTTACGCTTTCATCAATTTTTGTAGTATAAGTATCGGTGAGTTTTTGTACTTCATCATAAGCTTTTTTTGCTTCATCTTCACTAATTGTTTTATCTTTTTCTAGTTTTTTAATGGAGTCATTGGCATCTTTACGTATATTTCTTATGGAAACTTTTGCTTTTTCTCCCATAGCTTTAGCTTGTTTTACATTTTCTTCTCTTTGTTCTTTAGTCATAGGAGGAAAAAAAAGTTTAACGCTTTCTCCATCATTGTTTGGATTTACCCCTATATTTGCAGCTGCAATAGCACTTTCTATGGTTTTTAATAAAGGTTTTTCCCAAGGAGTGATACTTATGGTTGAAGCATCACTTGCTAAAACTGTTGCTACTTGATTTAAAGGGGTTTTAGCCCCATAATAATCAAGTGTGATATGATCTAAAATGTGAATATTAACCTTGCCTGTACGTAAAGTTGTAAAATCTTTTTTTAAAGCTTCTAAAGATTTTTCATTTTGGGTTTTTTGTTTATTAAAAATTTCATTGAGCATAATTATGTCCTTATTATTTACTTAAATTAGTATCATTTTGAACTTGTGGTGCACTAGGAGCGATAAGATTTGTACTTGGAATAGGTGCATTAGGGATGCTTGGAATAGTGCTGTTGTTTTCTATTTTAATAGTTTCAGCTAATGAGTTTTTATTCATTTTATTGTATAAATAGCCAAGACTAATAGTGTTTATAATCAGTAAAATTCCCATAATAAAAGTAAATTTTGCTAAAAATCCAGCAGGTCCTTTGGCTCCAAATAAACTTTCATTGCTTCCACTATACGCTCCAAGTCCTATATTTGAACTTTTTTGAAGTAAAACTGCTATGCAAATGATTACAACGATGATAAATTGCAAAATGATTAAAAGCGTGATCATTGAATTTCCTACAAAGTTTAATTTAAATTAATATTTTAGCTAAAAAAACTTGAAAAGTTTTGAATTTTAAGATTTTGCGGGAGAAATCCCACAAAATCTTATCTACTATTAAAACTTCTTAAAATGTTAAGTAAAGATACAAAAAGATTGATAAAATCAAGATAAAGTGCTACTGCACCTTCAATTGGAGTTTCATAATTTCCACGTATGATATTTTGGGTATCATAAAGGATATAAAATGAAAATAATATAGCAGCTATTGCTGAAATGGCTAGATTAAGTATACCACTTTGAAAGAAAAGATTTAATAAAGATGCTGCTACTATAACAATAATTGCTATAAATAAAGCTTTTCCCATGACTGTAAAGTCTTTTTTAGTGTTTATAGCAAAGATGCTAAGTCCTGCAAAAGCCACTGTTGTTAAAGCAAAAGCTTGAGCGATAATAATTCCACCAGCAGGTAGAGCTAAAACAGAAATAAGTAAAGGCGTAAGGGTTAAACCTGAACAAAAAGTAAAACCAAAAAGTAAGATTAAATTAAGTGGTGTTTCTCTTTTTTTCCATTGTAAGGCAAATAAAAGTCCTATTTCAACAGCAAAAAGTATCCAAAAACTTACTTGTGATTGTATAAAAAATGATGCTAAGGCAAAAATTCCTACATAAGCACCTACAGTTGCTGCTAGCAATGAAGCGGCAAAAAGTTGATAAGTTTGTTTAATAAAAATACTTAATTCACTTGATCGAGTATTTTCAAATTCTTTTGATCTTGAATAGTCTCTATTGTAAAGACTCATGTATTCTCCTTGCAAAATTTTTAGATTTTAAATCTTATATGTAAATGTATCATATCATACTAAATAAAAGGTTAATTTATATAGGATGAAAATCTTTGCCAAAATTTTGTTATAATTTTTTTATAAAGATTTTATTTGTTAGGATGGTTTATGGAAAATCTTATTAATGGTGCGATTAAATTTATGCAAGAAGACTTTAAAGAGCATGAGGAACTTTTTGAAAGTCTAAAAAATAAACAAAATCCTCATACGCTTTTTATAGGTTGTTCTGATTCTAGAGTTATTCCAAGTTTGATTACTAATACGGGTCCAGGAGAGCTTTTTGTAATACGCAATATTGCAAATATAGTTCCACCTTATCGTGTTGGAGAAGATTATTTAGCGACAACTTCAGCTATAGAATATGCTTTAAATTCTTTACATATTAGAAATATTGTTGTGTGTGGACATAGTAATTGTGGTGGTTGTAATGCGCTTTATTATCCTAGTGAAGAATTGGATAAAATTCCTAATGTAAAAAAATGGCTTACTATGTTAGATCCAATAAAACAAGATATAATGATGTTTTCAAAAAATGATTTAGCTATGCGTTCATGGTTAACAGAAAAATTAAATTTACTTAATTCTTTACAAAATATACTTACTTATCCAGGAGTGCAAGAAGCTTTAGATGAGAAAAAACTTCAAGTACATGCTTGGTATTATATTATAGAAACAGGTGAAATTTATGAATATAATTTTGAAACTAAAACATTTACTTTAATTCAAGATAGGAAAATTCAATGAAAAAAATAATAGCTTTATGCTTTTTTATTTTATGCCTTAGATCTCAAGAAATTCAATTTATTGATATTAATATTAGTAAAGAAAATGCAGGAATTTATTCTCTTGTTGAAAAATATATTGATACTAATAATCAAATTAAAGAATTTAAAAAAAATGAAGATCAAAATTCAAGTACATTTAAGGGTATTTTAGCAGAGCTTGAAAAAGACAAAAAAAATATTTTAAATCAAATACCTGATATGATAGTAGGACAAAAAATCAATGAGGAATCTGTAGCAAGGTTTTTAAAAGCAAAACAAAAATTATTAGATACACAAAGAAAAAATATAAATAAACCTTATATTTATACAGATGTAAGTCTTAATCTTGCTTATTTTAATATAGTGCAAATTTTTTATTCTTGTTTGTTTGAGGTGCAAAAGCTTTTTAAGGATACAGCAAGTAGTCAAGATTTGATTGCTATTATTGATAAGGCTATGGAAAATTTACAAATGTTTTCCCGTATAAATTTAGATAATTTTAAAAATAAGATTAATAATGCAGAAGAATTAGAAAAAATCGCTTTAAAAGAAGATTATATTGATAATGCTTTAGATTCTTATTCAGAAATTCTTAAATATTTACGTTCAAATGCGTATTTGTTAGAGAGTAATTATCTTTTTTCTTTACTTGAACTTCAAGTTTGGATAGATCGTATTAATCAAGTCATTAATATCAGTTTTGTTAATGTTGGTAAAATAGCAATCTCTCTTTTAGTTTTGGTATTTTTTATTTCTTTAAGACGTTTTTTTTCCAATATAGTTTATTTTCTTCTTGTGCAAATTTTTTATAAAAATAAAAATAATATAGATGATATTAAGCTTATTTTTATTGAAAACATTAAAAAACCTGTAGGATGCTTACTTCTTGTTTATGCTGCTTCTCTTTGTTTTACTATAGCAACTTATCCTGCTCCTTTAAGTATTAATTTGAGTAATTTTTTTCATATAATTTATGCTATTTTAATGGCATGGCTTATTTTAAAAATGCTTGATAGTTATGGGGTAGTTTTAGTTTCTAAATTGGCACAAAAAAGTGGAAAAAAAGAAGTGGTTAATTTGGTGATTAAAATTTTGTATTTTGTTGTTGTAATTATTGCCTTACTTTATGTTTTGGCGCAACTTGGCTTTAATATTTCTGCTATTATTGCATCTTTAGGAATAGGTGGTTTGGCTGTAGCTTTGGCAGCAAAAGATATTATCGCTAATTTTTTTGCTTCTATACTTTTATTGTTTGATAATAGTTTTAATCAAGGAGATTGGGTTGAGGTTTCAGGTGTTGAGGGAACTGTAGTTGAAATAGGACTTAGAAAAACTACGATTAGGACTTTTGATAATTCTTTAGTGTTTTTACCTAATTCTACTATTATGGGTGCAAATATTAAAAATTGGAGTAAAAGACGTATGGGTAGGCATGTTAGAATGTATCTTGGGGTTGGTTATGATGCAAGCCCTGAAAAACTAGAACAATGTGTTAAAGATTTAAAAGAATTTTTAAATACTAGTCCTTTAGTGGCACATGATGAAGATAGTGCTTTAAAATATGGGGATCATACTACAAAATACCGTCAAAATTTAGTTTCTATTAATGATTTAGAAGGATATAAAAATACCTGTTATGTGGCTTTGAGTGAATTTGCAGATAGTAGTATTAATATAGAACTTTATTTTTATACTAAAGAAATAGGAGGTAAGGGTTTTAGAGAAGCTAGAGAAAGCTTGATGCTTGAATTTATGCGTATAATTAAGAAAAATGATTTAAATTTTGCATTCCCAAGTCGCAGTATTTATATAGAAAATTTACCGCCTTTAAATTTAGAAGCAAAATAGCAAGAAAATCTTGCTATTTTTTTAAACAGGCATAACGCGTATGTTTGGACTTAGTTCTTCTTGTAAAATGGTTTCAATGGCATAAAGTGTTGCCCCGCTTCCACTAGAACAACCACTACATGCTCCAAGATAACGAATGTATATATCAATAGCTGCACCTTCAGCTTTTTGTATATCAATAACTTCTAAATCTCCACCATCGTTGTGAAGCATAGGACGAATTTCACAATCTAAAATACTTTCAACAGCTTTTAATTGTCCTACTAAGGTCATTTCATCAAAACTAAGATCGTTTTTTATAGAATTTTTAAGTTTTTCTCTGTCCATTTCAGCTCTAGTTTCAGCTAAAATATCTACAAGATAATAATCTCTTTTTTCATGTCCGCCTGGTTTAACACAAGATTTGCAAAAGGCTCCTGCTTTAGTGTATTGTGTGATTTCTTCTACCGTGTGTAAATCATTAAGTTTAATAACTTCTTTAATAGTTCCAAGGCTTACTCTAGCACATTCGCAAACTATAATTTGATCTTCAAAATCTTCAGGACTGACGCCTTTATAGTGTGCTGCAGCTTGTTTGATAACATCATAAGCCATAACAGAACAGTGCATTTTTTGAGGTGGGACAGCTGGTGTTTGTGGATTATCGCGCATAGCAAATTCCACATCTAAATTAGTAATTTTTACTGCTTCATCTACAGTTTTTCCTATGCAAAGATCTACCATAGTATCGCTACTTGCTATAGCAGTACCACAACCAAAACTTTTAAATTTAGCATCAATAATTTTATCAGTTTTTTCATCTACAAGCCAAAAAAGCCTAACTGCATCACCGCAACTTTCTGCTCCAAAATCTGCTACAATGAGTTTTGCATTTCTTGCTTTAGCATCTTCTTCATTGAATTCTCCCATGTGTTGAGGATTATTCATCCTATCTTGAACTTTTTGTGAATATTCATCCCAAATAGATCCGCTAATTAAACTATTTTTTCCCATTTTTGATCCTTATTTGTAATTGTTTGGATTGTAAGCATAAGTACAAGAAATTGCTCTTAATCTTTGCGCCGCATTTTTGATTTGTTCAGCAGCATAATCAATTTCTTCTTCTGTATTAAAACGTGATAAAGAAAGTCTTAAAGCTGTATGAGCTAAATCATTTTCTGCACCAATGGCTTCCATGATAGGATTGCTTTCTAAATCTTCACTCGCACAGGCTGAACCTGTACTTGCTGCTATACCATTTTTATTAAGATCCCAAAGCATGGCTTCTCCTTCTACCCCTTTAATACTTGCTAAAATGGTATTAGGTACACGATGTTCTCTTTTTCCAATGACTGTAGTATCTGGTAGAGCTAAAATTTTATCTTCTAATTTATCTCTTAAACGACGTATATGAGAATCTTCAAAATCAAGCATAGTGTTTGCTATGCGTAAGGCCTCTCCCATGGCTACTATATAGGGTACGTTTAAAGTTCCACTTCTTCTGCCACCCATATGTTCTCCACCATGTAAAAGTGGAGTGAGTTTTAAACCTTTTTTAATAAAAAGTCCACCCACACCTTTTGGTCCATGAAATTTATGAGCTGAGAAAGAAGCAAAATCTACACCAACATGATTAAGATCAACTTTAATTTTTCCAACAGCTTGAGTAGCATCTGTATGGAAAAGAGCACCAAATTCATGGGCAAGTTCTGCCATAGCTTTAATATCAAAAATCATCCCTGTTTCATTATTTGCCCACATAACACTAACTAATGCGGTTTTATCACTAATAACTTTGCGTAAATCTTCTACTGTAGAAATTCCTTCTTCATTAACAGGAAGTTCAATAAGTTTTACACCAAGACTTTTTAAAAAATGTGCTGCAGCAACTACAGCAGGGTGTTCTACGCTAGAAATAATAACCTCATTGCGGTCTTTATTTAAAATATGATCAAAATACACACCTTTAAGCGCCCAGTTAATACTTTCAGTAGCACATGAAGTGATGATGATATCATCTAAATCACTTGCTCCAAGTCCTAAATAAAGTTTATCTAAAGCTTCTTTTAAGGCAGGATGCGCTGCACTTCCCCATTGATGCAAGCTATTTGGATTGCCATACATGTCTTTTAAAAAGGGTAGCATTAACTCATAAGCATTAGGGTCGATCATGGTTGTTGCATTATTGTCTAAATATACTTTCAATTTAAATCCTTACTTTATCCTTAATTTTAATTAGGATATTTTTTATCTTTTTTAAAACAGATAATAACAAAAATTTATAAAAATTAGGTTAAAAATTATAACAAAAATAAAATCTTAAATATTTAAGATTTTTTAATGATATGATACTTTTAGCTTTTTTGTTTTAAATAAACATTAATTATGGATTAAATTATATTTTTTAATTTTAAATCATTACAGATATATATGAGTTTAAAATTTTATTTAAATTAACTTGTTTTTGCCGTTGATCTAGAAAATTTTCTATAGCATTACAACGTATAGAATTAGCTTTTTTTAATCTTTTTATATCTTGACTTTGACTTTGATATTCTTTTTTTAGAAAATCAAAGTCATTGCGATTTTCTTCAATGTAAATTTGAAATATTGAACTTGAATTAGTGAATTCTTTTAAGTCCATATCTTTTTCATAATTGATATATTGTTGAAAAAATATGGAGAGTTTATCTTGTGTACTTGTTTTTTTATTTACACCGTTGACATAAAGATAAAGATCAAAACTCATTTTTTTTTCATTATTTTCTTTAATATAATTTTCTATATCTAATTCACCTTTGAGAATTTTTTGTAAATTTTCATGGGCATTAGATTCTAAAAAACTAGGTTTCATAAAAAAATGGGTTTGCTTATCGTTTTGGGTTTTAATATCATGATAAATGAAATTCATTAAAAGTCCTGATTTTGAAACTTCTGAATTCTTGGTTAAATAAGGTTTTAAAATTTCATTAGATGAGGTGTCGTTAATGGCTTTATCAAAATGAAAATTAGTGATTTGATTATCTAACATTAAAGTATTAAGATTGCTAATATTACTTAAGGCAAAATCTATTTCTTCTTGATTGTTATAAATTCTTGAAATTGTTCCTAAAAATTCCCCATTATCGGTTGAAAAACCTGAAAAGAGTTTGGTAATAGCATTGCGACTTAAATTAGCATTATCATTTTGGAAAAATTCTAAATTGATGGATTTTAATGAATTATAATAAGTATTTAAAATATAAGGCAAGTCTATTTTATTATAGTTTAAATTTTCATCTTGTTTAATAAGTTCTTTGGCTATATTTCTAACACTTCTAATGTGAATATCATAAGATTGTGGTATATTAGCAATTTTATTTAAATCTTTATCAAAAAAACCTTCTTCATTGATTCTAAAACCAAATTCACTTGCGTAAGTATTAGTAAAAGTAATATTAGTGTGATTTTGTTTTTCAGAATTTAAAATGGTATCATTCTTGATGAAATTTAAAATAGAATTATTTTTTAAAGGATTATGTAAGCTTAAATTTTGATAAGCATGTGTTAAAACAGTCATTTTATGGTCTTTCTTTAAATATTGCTTTATAATATTTTATTAAGCAAAACTTGTGCCAAGTTTTTTTAATCTTAAATTCAGTCAAAAATTAGAAAAAATTTGCTAGTATTTGACTTCTTTATTTAAAAATTAAATCTATAAAATTTAAAAAGGAAAGCGTATGCCAAAAATGAAGAGTGTTAAAAGTGCAGTTAAACGCTTTAAAGTAGGTAAAAATAAAATTAAAAGAGGTTCTGCTTTTAGAAGCCATATTTTGACTAAAAAACCTGCTAAAAGAATGCGCGATCTGCGTACAGCTAAATATGTGCATAGCACAAATGTAGAAGCTGTTAAAAAAATGTTAGGAATTTAAGTTTTTGACTAAAGTCATTCAAAACTCCCCTTATTAAAGCTTAATTTTGATTAAGGGAAAGATCCAATTTGGACGCCACTTTATGAAAGGAAATAAAAATGGCAAGAGTAAAAACAGGTGTTGTTAGACGCCGTAGACATAAGAAAATTTTAAAATTAGCACGTGGTTTTTATAGCGGACGCCGTAAACATTTTAGAAAAGCAAAAGAGCAATTAGAAAGAAGTCTTGTCTATGCTTATCGTGATAGACGCCGTAAAAAAAGAGATTTTCGCCGTCTTTGGATAGTGCGAATTAATGCAGCTTGTAGATTAAATGATTTAAGTTATTCAAAATTTATGAATGGTCTTAAAAAAGCAGGTATAGAGCTTGATAGAAAAATTTTAGCAGATTTAGCTATGAATGATGCTAATGCTTTTGCAAAAATTGCAGAAACTGTAAAAAAAGCACTCTAGATATAGTTTTTATCATTTAAGAATTTTGAGTTTAAAATCTTAAAATTCTTACAAAATTGATATCTTCATTAATTTAAACTTTACTTAATTGTGTTATTATTATTACATTGAATAAGATTGAAATTATTTTTTAATTAAAAATTAATTAAAAAATAGAAATATCTAAATATTTGTTATTTTTTGTTATATTTTAGGAATAAAATGTGTAAGTTAAGTAAATTAAATTTTAGATATAATTGCAAATTTATAAATTATTGATAAGGATAAATTAATATGAGCGCAGATATGAATGAGCTTTTATTAAAAAGCGTTGAGGTTTTGCCACCTTTACCTGATACTGTAAGTAAATTAAAAAAATATATTAATGAAGTTAATTCAAATATAGAAACTAATAAGGTTGCTGAGATTATTTCAAGCGATCCTTTAATGACAGCTAAACTTTTACAATTAGCAAATTCTCCTTATTATGGTTTTACAAGAGAGATTACCACTATCAATCAAATGATTACTTTACTTGGGGTAAGTAATATTATTAATATAGTTACAGCAGATTCTATTCGCAATAATTTTAAAATAGATGTTTCACCTTATGGTTTAGATACTGTAAATTTTTTAAAAGCTTGCAATGAAGAAGCAACTTTTATTACAAATTGGTTAAATGAAGAAGATAAAAAACTTTCTCATTTTTTAGTCCCTTGTGCTATGCTTTTAAGATTAGGTATTGTTATTTTTTCGAATTTTCTTATACAAAATCAAAAAGATAAAGATTTTTTAGCGTTTTTAAATGAAAATAAAAATGAAAATATTGCTTTAACGGAAAATGAATTTTTAGGTGTAGATCATATTTCTTTTTTAGGATTTTTGTTGCATCATTGGAATTTTGATGATATTTTAATTGAAACTATTTGTTTTGTTCGCACTCCTCATGCTGCTAGAGAAGAAGTACAAAAGTCTGCTTATGCTTTAGCAATAGCTGATCATCTTTTTGCTCCTTATGATGGTTCTTCTGTATTTAATGTAAAAGCTGCTATTGCTTTACTTGAAGAAGCAAAAACTCAAGGAATTCATTTTAATTTAGATAATCTTTTATCTAAGCTTCCTCATAAAGCTAAGGAGAATTTACATAAAGAAGATTAAAGTTTTATTGCATTATGAAAAGTTTAATTTTGCCTCCTAATGAGTTTTTAGATCATTATATTTTAAATACTGAGTTTCATCGTTTTGCGGGAATTTCAAAAAATGCTTATAAATTTTGGAAAGATGTTGAAATAGGTAGATATCAAGGTACTAGAATTATATTTTTACATAAAAATTGTATCTTAAAAAAACATGAACAAGCTTTAAAAAAATGCACCAATTTAAATGGTTTTGTATTAGCCAGTGCTTTTTGTTCTTTTACGGGTTTAGCTCCATCACATTTAGTAAAAAATAATCATTCTTCTATTTATAAGCTTTTAGAACTTAAAGAAATTTCTGGAATTAAATTTGTTAATTTAAAAAAATTTTATGATTTTTTAGGATTGAATTATTATCAGCATATTTATATAGAAAAATGTCATTTTTTTAGTCCCACACCTTTTGAAAAGCGTATTAAAATTACTGATAGTATGTGTGTTGGGTATTATTAAAATAAAAAAATTATTTTAAAAACGGTATAAAATTTTAATTAAAAAATGAATACATTAAATATAATTAAGTGCTAAAATATAAGATAAAATTTTTTATCTTTTTTAATCTATCTCATAAAAGTCTTCTTCATTATCATCATTGTATTCATAATCATCATCATCATAATTATAGTTTTTGTGATGATCTTGTATAGATTCTTCATATTCATATTCATCATTGTAGTTTAAATCTTCTTCGTTTTCATAATTCATTTTTTTTCCTTAATATAAATTGCAAGGTTTATTTTATCTTAAATTTGTTTGATTTTGATATAATTTTTATAATTTTTTGCAAGGTGAATTTATGGAATTAACTCATTTAGATATAAAAAATCATCCTAAAATGGTAGATATAAGTCAAAAAGATATTACTTTAAGAATAGCAATAGCTAGCGGTATGATATATATGAGTAAAGAAGCATTTAATACAATTAAAAATAATACCGCAAAAAAAGGTCCTGTTCTTCAAACTGCTGTTGTTGCAGCTATAATGGGTGCTAAAAAAACGAGTGAAATTATTCCTATGTGTCATCCTTTGATGCTTTCTAAGATTGAAACAAATATTATTGAATTGGCTAAAGATTATGCATTTAAACTTATTGTAACAGTAAAATGTGAAGGTAAAACAGGGGTTGAAATGGAGGCTTTAAGTGGGGTAAGTATAGGTCTTTTAACTATATATGATATGATTAAAGCTATAGATAAATCAATGAAAATTACTGATATAATCCTTGAAAGTAAAGAAGGGGGTAAAAGTGGTCAATTTGTGCGATCTTAAAAAAGAGCCTAAGATTAATTATCCTATTTTTTGGGATTATAAAGTAATTTTTGAAGCACATATTCAAGTAGATCAGGTTTTTAAAGCAATTTTAGGTCAAAGAGAATATAAATTTAAGCATGCAAATTCGAGCGTAAATGGAAAATATCAAAGTTATTTATTGAGTGTTTATGTTGATAGTAAAAAAGATCGTTTAGATATTTTTGAAAAATTAAAATCTAATTCTAAATTTGTATTGTAAAAATTAAAATAAAAAGGGAAGCTAATGAAAAATACTTTAATTATATTTGAAAATTCTTTAAAAAATATAGATAAAAACGAAGTAAAATGTTTATTAGAAGATTTAAGTTTTAATCTTGCTTATAAACAAGTTTTAAAAAATCCACATAATGCTCAAGAGATTTTAAATTCGCTTTTAATTGATTTTTTATCCGTATTAAAAAAATTAAATTTACTCGATGATGAAAATACCACAAAAATCATTAGAGCGCTTGTTAAAGCTAGTGTAGAAGATGCACAAAATAAACTTTATGCTTATATTAGTGAGGCTGAACTTTTAGGTAGGCAGATTGAACATCAAAAAAATGTGGTTAAAAATCAGATTAATGATCGTTTTATCAATTTTGAAAATGTTATTGAACATTCTAGTTTTAAAGATGAAATTGGTGAAAATTTAAGCGATGCACTTTTGTTCGATTTAGAAATGTTGGGTATTTTAAAAGAAACTGCAGAAAGTGCTTTTTTAACAACTTTAGAAAAGGCTGAAGATATAGAATTAACTAGTTGGGAAATTGCTAAAAATTTGGTTTATAATACTATTTGTGAAGCAGATTTTGAAAAAGAACGTATTTTAAAAATTTCAAATATTATTTTAAATACAGCTTTTGAAATAGCTAATGAATCTATGGCTTATGCTAAAGATCTTTGCCTTGGTGTTATTAAAGGGACTAGAGATGGTATTTCTTTGGCAATAGAAAAATTTAAAAATTCATTAAATTATACTTTTGAAGAAGATCTTATTCTTAAAAGCAAAGAATTAATAGGTATTGAGGATGAATTTATAGCGCTTTTAAAAAGTGAAATTAAAAATCAAAAAAATCCTTCTAAAGATATTATTGAATATCTTTTAAATCATGAACTTGATAGTCTTTTTGCAAAATTTAAGAGAATGGCAGGTGAAACTAGGGAGCAATTTATTTTATCTTTAAATGAATTTAAGAAAAATCCAAAAATTCATGATTTAAATAAGTTAACTCAAAAGAAAATAAGTAAAATCAAGCAAGAATTACTAGAGATGGAAAAAATAGCATCTGAAAAGTATAAAGATTTAAATTCTAAACAAGCTAAAAAACTTGGAATAAGACTTTGGGAAAAAGCTAAAAATTTAATTAAAAAATAATACCCTATAGGAATATTAAATATCTATTTCTATTCCTATAGGAGCATGGTCTGATCCAAAAATATCGTCTCTTATGAAAGCATTTTTGAGTTTATTTTTTAAACCTTGTGAAATAAAAAAATAATCAATTCTCCAGCCTACATTTCTTTCTCTTGCTTTCATCCTATAGCTCCACCACGAATATTTTTCTTTAATATCTCCATTGATTTGTCTAAAAGTATCTATAAAACCTAAAGTCAATAATTGATCAATCCAGGCTCTTTCTATAGGTAAAAAACCTGAAGTATTGGCATTAGCTTTAGGATGGGTAAGATCAATTTCTTTATGAGCAGTATTTACATCACCACAAATAATAATTTCAAATCCATTTTTTAAAAGGGTGTTTAAATATTGTAAAAAATCATTATAAAATTTCATTTTAAAATTTAAACGTTCTTCATCTTTTTGACCGTTGGGAAAATAGATATTAAAAAGTACGATATTTTTAAAGCGATGTTCTAAAACTCTACCTTCTTCATCATCAAAGAATTCGCATTTTTTAACTTCACTATCAAAATTGCAAAGACTCATAACTCCAGAATATCCTGCTTTTTTTGCAGAATTAAAATACATGTGTTTAAAAGGATATTCATAAATTTTTTTAGGAAATTTATCTTCATGAGCTTTAATTTCTTGAAAACCTATAAAATCTATTTTTTCTTCTTTTATCCAATCAAGAGCATTTTTATCACAAATCGCCCTTAAACCATTAACATTCCATGAAAGTAGTTTCATTTTTTTCCTTAAGTTATATCATTAATATAAAAATCATAGCATAAAAAGATTTAAATGTATAATCTATTTATTAAAGAAAATTTATTAAAATTAAAAATTCAATACTTAAAGGTGGCTTGATATGTTAAAATTGACTTGGTTTAAATTTACTTTTTTAAATTCCTTGATCATTACATTATTAAATTTTAATTTATTTTGTTTTGTATATGAGAAAAATGCACAAAATTTTTTTATCACCTTTGTTTTTGTATTGGCTTATTTTGCTCTTGTACATGCGATTTTTTCATTGCTTTTTATAAAATTTTTTACTAAAGTGCTATCCATATTATTTATATTATCTTCGTTTTTAAGTGTTTATTTTATTAGTTTTTATGGCATACTTATAGATTCTGATATGATACAAAATGTTATTCAAACGGATGTGAAAGAAATAAAAGAATTATTAAATTTTAAATTAATCTTAATATTGGTTTTAGTTTTAATCTTAGTTTTTTACATCATGAAGATAAAGATTAATTATTATAATAGTTTTAAATCTTATATGAAAATTAAAATGATTAATATTATACTAGCTTTAATTGTTGTGGGTGCAATCTTATTTCCTTTAAGTAAAACTTTTATACCATTTTTTAGAAATTATAATGAAATAAGAATGTATAATATTCCTTTTTATCAAATTTATGCTTTATATAATTATTGGGATCATTTTGTAAAAACTAAATCTAAATTTAAAACCATAGCAAATGATGCTTATAAAGAAGATAATAGTACAAAAAAATTGTTAGTTTTGGTAGTAGGTGAAACAGCTAGAGCTGCAAATTATTCTCTTGGAACATATGTTAAAAATGATACTAATTTTTATACTAAAAAAGATAAGGTTATCTTTTTTAATAATTTTTATTCATGTGGAACAGCAACAGCAGTGAGTTTACCTTGTATGTTTTCTGTTTCTAAGCGTCAAAATTATTCTAATTCTGAATTTCAAGAAAATGTTGTAGATATACTTAATAAAACAGGGGTAAATATTGCATGGATAGATAATAATTCAGGCGGATGTAAAGGGGTTTGTGATAGATTAACTCAAAAGTACTTACTTGATAGTGGTCTTGATGAGAAATTATTAGCTCCTCTAAAAGAACAATTAAATCATTTAGATGTGCAAAATATTATTATTCTTCATTTACAAGGATCGCATGGTCCAAGTTATTATCAACGCTATCCTTCTGAGTTTAAAAAATTTACTCCAGTTTGTGATACTAATGAATTATCAAAATGTCAAAATGAAGCTTTAGTTAATACTTATGATAATACTTTGCTTTATACTGATTATCTTTTAAGTGAAATGATTAAACTTTTAAAAGAACAAAAAGATTATAAAAGTTCTTTATTTTATCTTTCAGATCATGGAGAGAGTTTAGGAGAAAATGGGATTTATTTACATGGTATGCCTTATTTTATAGCCCCACAAAATCAAACTCATATTCCTGCAATTTTTTGGACTAATGATAAAAATTTGATGAATCAAGTTAAAGCACATAAAGATTTAAAACTTTCTCAGGATAATCTTTTTAGCACGCTTTTAGGATATTTTAATATAAAAACAAGTTTATATGAGCCAGAATATGATTTATTTAATTCTAAACTTAAAGCAAACCCATGAAACCAAAATACCATTTTTTTAATAATGCCAAATATGCTTTAGAAGGAATTTTAACTTTATGTAAAAATGAAACTTCATTTAAGATAGAGCTTTGTATTATTATTCCTTTTTTTATTTTGAGTTTTTTTTTACAAGTAAACATGGTTTTGCATTTAATTTTAATAGCAGTTTTAATACTTATTTTGATTGCTGAAGCTTTTAATTCAGCTATTGAGGCTTGTGTAGATTTGGTGACTCATGAATGGCATGAAAAAGCAAAAATTGCTAAAGATTGTGCTAGTGCTGGAGTATTTTTTAGTATATTGTTAGCCCTTTTTGTTTGGGGTTTTGTTTTATATAGTGTGTTTTTATGAAATTTAAAAATTTAATGAGAGAAATTTTAGGAAAAAAGCGTTTTGAGCTTTTACAGTTTTTATGTCAAAATTGTGATGAGAATGGTTTTATTCTAATTAAAATTAGTGAACTTGAAGAACAATTAAAACAAAGCAAACCTACTATTATTGCAACTTTTAAATTTTTAGAAGAAAAAAAACTTTTTAAGCGTCTTAAAAATGGTTTTTATCAACTTAAATTAGGAGAGAAAAGTGAAGCTTAAAAATCCTTTAGATATGCATTTACATTTAAGAGATGATGAAATGTTAAAGCTTGTTGCACCTTTTAGTGCAAAAGATTTTAGTGCCGGGGTAATTATGCCTAATTTAGTCCCGCCAATTTGTGATTTAGAAAGTTTAAAATCCTATAAAATACGTATCCTTAAAGCTTGTAAGGATGAAAATTTTAATCCTTTAATGACACTTTTTTTTAAATATTATGATGAGAAGTTTTTAGAGCAAGCAAAAGATGAAATTTTTGGTATCAAGCTTTATCCAGCAGGCATTACAACTAATTCAAGTGAAGGGATTTCAAATTTGAGTATAGAAAGTTTAAAACCCACTTTAGAGGCTATGAGTGCTTTAAATATTCCTTTATTGGTTCATGGAGAGACTAATGATTTTGTTATGGATAGAGAAAGTAATTTTGCAAAAATTTATGAAAAACTAGCAAAAAATTTTCCACGTCTTAAAATTGTTATGGAGCATATTACTACTCTAACTTTGTCTAGACTTTTAAAAGATTATGAAAATTTATATGCTACTATTACTTTGCATCATTTAATGATTACCTTAGATGATGTGATTGGAGATAAGATGAATCCTTATCTTTTTTGTAAACCTATTGCTAAACGTTACGAAGACAAAGAAGCCCTTTGTGAATTAGCTTTTAGTGCTTATGATAAGGTTATGTTTGGAAGTGATAGTGCTCCTCATCCTAAACATGCTAAAGAATGTTGCGGATGTGCAGCTGGTGTGTTTAGCGCAGGTGTTATTTTACCTGTTTTAGCTGAACTTTTTGAGCAAAATAGTTCTAAGGCTAATTTGCAAAAATTTATTAGTGATAATGCTTGTAAGATTCATAATTTAAAATTTCAAAAAGATAAAATGATTGTTTTAGAAAAAAAAGAATGGTGTGTTCCTAATTTATATAAAGATCAATACAATCAAGTTATGCCTTATATGGCAGGAAAAAATTTAAAATTTCAAGTAAAATATTGATTTTGTTTGATTAATTATTTATAATTAAAAGTTTAATTTTAGAATTTATAGTTTCAAAAACATCATTTTTTATTAAAGACAAAAGTTCTTTTTTAGAACTTGTAATTGCATTCATATTTAAGTGCCATAAGGCATTTTCTACGGCTTGCTCTCTTGTTCTTTTTATATGACGTGTTTCATTAAATATAGCTTTATGAAAAGTTATATTTTTTTCTAATAAATAATTTTCTAAATCTTGCTCATAAAAACCTTTAAATTGGGTATTAAAATGTTTGAAAATAGGATCTAAAAAATTACTTTTTCTATAATCAGCCCAAGCAATATAAATTTTTATTTTAGCTAAATTTAAAAAATTTTTATAATCTTTTTCATCATTTAAAGCAGGAGACATGCTTAAAAAAGCAAGATCAAAATGAGTATTTAATTTTTTTTGACTCCATGTTTCAAAGCTTAAATTTTCATAAATAATATTTATAAGATTTAAATTTTTGGCATCTTCTTTTAAAATTTCAAGCATAGTTTTTGAGCTATCTAAAGCTAAAATCTTTTTAGCTTTTTTGGCCAAATGTAAGGTCCAAACTCCTGTGCCACAACCAATGTCGATAATATTTTTTTTATTAAAATCAATATTGAGTTTTAAACATTCTTCAAAAATTTGATTTTGAATAGTATTTAATTTGGCACTATATCTTGAGTAAGTTTTAGCTTTTTTATCCCATAAATTCATATATTTTCCTTAAAAAATATATCAAATTATACCACAATCATTAATCTTAGCTTCAAGAGCTAAGATTAAAGGTTAGAATCTTTTTTTCTTTACATCTTCTAAGATATTATTAGCAATATCACTTACTGTATTAGAAATGATAGCTGATTCATTAGCTATTTCAACATTATCTTTAGTGGTTTGATCAATTTGAGCTACACTTTCATTAATTTGAGTAATACCTGAAGTTTGTTCTTTAATAGATTCTGCCATATCATTAATAGATTGGACTAATAAATTAGTATTAGCTTCAATTTCAGATAAAGACTTTTGAGTTCTTTCTGCTAATTTTCTTACTTCATCAGCCACAACAGCAAATCCTCTACCATGTTCACCCGCACGTGCTGCCTCAATAGCTGCATTTAATGCTAAAAGATTGATTTGATCTGCAATATCTCCAATAATACCTGTAACATTTTTAATTTCTTCAGATTGGGTAATAACATCACTAGTTTTAACAGAAACATTTTGCATAGATGAGGTAATTTCTTCTAAAGCTGCTGCTGTTTCTTCTAAGGATTGAGCTTGAGAATTAGAAGAACTAGTTAAACTTTGAACAGCAGTTTGAAGTTTACCACTTTCATTAGCTAAAGCATTAGCAAAATCTGAACTTTGTTTTAGCATTTTTACTATTTCATCGCATAAGGCATTAGTAGTTAATTCTACACTTCCTGAAGCATTATTAATTTTATTTCTAAAGTCTAAAGATTTGTATTCTTCAAAAATTCTATGAATAATATTCATATCAGAACCCACTCTAGCTTGTAAAACATCAAGGAGTTTATTAAGAACATTTTTAAGTTCTATGAGTTGAGGATTTCTTGGATTAGCAGTAATTCTTGCTGTAAGATTACCTCCTTCTACTATAGATACTGTTTGTACTGATTCTTTAACTGCTTGATTATCTTGTTCTAAACCTTTTTTAGTTTGTAAGATATTTTCATTAATAGCACTTGAAATTTGACCAAATTCATCCTTACTTTTCACTTCTATAGTAGAAACATTTTTTGTTTTATGGTTGATAAAGTCAAAGAAGGAGTTAAGTCCTTGTTGGATGGATTTAAGCGGTGAAAGATAGTATGATACTATAAAATAAAGAAGTATAACACTTAAAATTATTATAATAACAACTGCTACAATTTGAATAAAAGCTGCTTTTAATATAGGTTGATTAATAATATCAGCACTTTCAGTGATGCAAGCTGTATAAGAAAATATTTTAGTACAAGTTCCAAGTCTTTCTTGATCGTTAAGTGTATAAGAGAAAAATTTATAATCTCCATATTTTTTAAATGCATTTAAAACAGGTGAGTGATCAACTCCTGGATTTAATAATTCTTTATTGGTTGCAGCAAAAATTTTATTTTTACTATCAAATACAAAAGTATTTCCTGGTGTTTTTGCAATTAAATCTTGTAAATCAGTTAATGAAATGTCAATACCTATAACACCTATAAATTTATTATCTTTATAAATGGCTTTAGAGTAAGTTACTATGTATTTTTTAGTTATGCTATCTATATAAGCTGGAGAAGAAAAAAAGTCATTGCTTTTTACAGCTTCTTGATACCATTCTCTATTTCTGACATCTAAGTTATTTATAATGCTAGAAACTGTATTAGCATCATCACTTTTTTGACTGATTAAAAGTTCGCCATTTTCTAGTCCAATATAAACATTTAATGCATTAGCACTGTGACGATATAATTTTAGCATCGGTCCAATTTTATTGATTATACCTTCTTTTGTATTGATAGATGAATAAGGCATATTCATAATATCTTGTGTTAAGTTATTAATAAATGATAAATCTGCAGCTCTACGATCTTCTATGGCGAGTTGTGTCACTTTAAGCAGTTCCGTTTCGCTGATGAGCGTAGCTTCATATAGAGCACTTTTAGTAAAATAAAAATTTACAATACCTAAAATAATTAAAGCAAAAACTGCAATCAGATTTGCAATAATAGACAATTTGATTTTGATGCTATTCATGTATATTCCTTTTTTTTATTTTGAATAATATCGTTTAGTTTAAAAACTAATTTACATTTGTTATTTTATCAAAAAAATAAAAAAATATAAAGAATTTATCAACTTTAAATTTATTTTTTGTAAAAAATTATAAATTAAATATTTAAAAAATAAATGATTAGTTTTGAAATTTTATAATTGTTAAAAATATAATAAAAAGGAAACAAATGAAATATACTATTTTAAAAAATAATCGTATTGCAAGTAAAGGTTATGCTATGTTTAGTAAGGACGCAAAATTTACCCCTTTTGAATTCAGTCGTCATGCTATAGGTGATAATGATATTTTAATTAAAATTTTATATGCAGGAATTTGTCATAGTGATATTCATACTGCAAAAAGCGAATGGGGAGAAGCTGTTTATCCTTGTGTGCCCGGACATGAAATAGTTGGAGAAGTTTTAGCAGTAGGTAAAAATGTAAGTAAATTTAAAATAGGGGATTATGCAGGAGTTGGTTGCATGGTAAATTCATGTGGAGAATGTGAAGCTTGTAAACAATCACAAGAGCAGTTTTGTGAAAAAGGACAAACGGTTTATACTTATAATAGTTGTGATATTTTTCATGATCATGAAAATACTTATGGAGGTTATTCAAATAATATAGTTGTGAGCGAAAAATTTGCTATTTGTGTGCCAAAAGATGCACCAATGCAAAAAGTTGCACCTTTGCTTTGTGCAGGTATTACAACTTATTCTCCACTTAAATTTTCTAATATCAAAGAAGGTTCAAATGTTGCAGTAGCAGGATTTGGTGGGCTTGGTATGATGGCAGTTAAATATGCTGTGAAAATGGGCGCAAAAGTAAGTGTTTTTGCTAGAAATGATAATAAAAAAGCTGATGCTTTGGCTATGGGTGCGAGTGCTTTTTATATAAACACGGATAAAAATATTATAAAAGAACGTTTTGAACTTATTATATCAACCATTCCAACCCCTTATGATCCTAGCGCTTATATGGATTTACTTAAATTTGGTGGAGAAATGGCTATAGTGGGTTTGCCTCCTCATGAAGTAGCTCCAGGTATTAGTGTAATAGATTTCGTATATAAAGCAGGTAAAAAAGTTTATGGTTCATTAATTGGTGGAATTGCTCAAACTCAAGAAATGCTTGATTTTTCACTTAAGCATAAGATTTATCCAGAAATTGAACTTATTACACCACAAGAAATTGATAAGGCCTATGAAAATCTTACTTCAGGTAAGGCAAAATTTCGCTATGTTATTGATATGACAAAAGAATAATGTTATATTTAATGAATTAAATTTGATTTGATTAATATTTGAAAAATTAGTTGTGCATGGCTTTATAATATTATTTGTTTTTCAAAATATAGCAAATAATAAAATTATTATTAAAACATTTTAAAATAAGGATAAATAAATGAAAAATGTACTTTTACTTAATGGAGCAAAGGAATTTGGAAATTCAAAAGGAGGGCTTAATTTAATTTTGCATAATAAGGCTTTTAGTGTTTTAAAAGAATTAGGATATGAAATTAATCAAACTTATATTGATCAAGGATATGATCCTAAAGAGGAAATTGATAAAATTATAAAAGCCGATGTTTTGCTTTATCAAATGCCAGTTTGGTGGATGGGTGAGCCTTGGATAGTTAAAAAATACATGGATGAAGTATTTGGTTTAGGTGTAGGAGTGCTTTTTGCAAATGATGGAAGAACTCAAGATAATCTTAGAAAAAATTATGGCAAAGGTGGTTTAAATCATGGTAAAAGATATATGTTTAGTCTTACTTTAAATGCGCCTTTTGAAGCTTTTAGTGATAAAAATGAATTTTTTGAAGGCAAAGGAGTAGATGCTTTATACTGGCATTTGCATAAAGCACATGAATTTATAGGTATGAAACCTTTAGCGACTTTTATGTGTAATGATGTGGTTAAAAATCCTCAAGTAGATAAATATTTAAATCATTATGATTTACATTTAAGAAATATTTTTTCTAAAAATGGAATTTAAAATATTGTTTAAAGTTTGTTTTATTTTAACATCAAGATTTTCAATTATCGAGTTTTTATTTTTTACTATTTTTATCTCAAATAAGTATTTATTAGTTTTAGAATAGAAAATTTATATAATAGCAGGGTTACCTGCTATTTATTCTTTTCTTGTTTTTGCATCTACTATAAATAAAGGCTTGTTAAGAAGTTTAAATTCGCTTATAAAATTTAAAGTTTCATTACTTGTAATCCATTTAATAAATTTGCTAGCTTCTGTATAATTGACGTTTTTACAATGTTTAGGATTTATAGCAATGATGGAATAAAAATTTTTAAGACTATCATCACCTTGATTCACAATAACTAAATTAGGATCACCTTTTTCATTAGCTTCGTATTTAATATAGGTTCCACGATCAGTTAAAATGATACCTTTTTTTTCTTCTGCAATTTTAATACTTGCTAACATTCCTTGTCCACTTTGTTGATACCAACTTTCTTTTTCAGGAATATAACCTAAATTTTTCCAAAGACTTTTTTCTTTATTATCGGTGCCTGATTTATCTCCTCTTGAAATGAAAGTGAGTTTTTCATTTTTAATAAGCTCTAAGCTTTCTTTGAGATTTTTATCTTTGAATTTAGGTGCTAAAGATTTATCAGCAATAATAATGAAATCATTGTACATTACAGGAGTTCTATCTATACCAAAATTGTTATTTATAAATTCTTTCTCTGCTTTTGGTGAGTGCACAAAAAGTATATCAGCATTACAATCTTCGCCCATTTTTAAAGCTGCACCTGTACCTACTGCAACCCATTTTAAGGTATTGCCACTTTGTTTTTCATAAAGGGGTTTTAAAGCATCTAAAAGTCCTGTATTATCTGTGCTTGTAGTAGTTGCCATTTTAAGTTCTATTGCATGTGCGCCTAAAATTAAAGTAAAAATTAAATAAATCATTTTTTTCATTTTTTCTCCTTTGGAAATTTTTGTATAATAAAGATATTTTATCACAAATATGCTAAAATTGCTTATTTAAATAAGGATATCTTTTTGGATTATATTTTAGAAGGTTTTAAACAAGCTTTATTGTTGCTTTTTAATGCTGATGAAAGTGTTATTTCAGCGATAAAAATCACGCTTTTAAGTTCGAGTATTTCTATTATTTTAGCTTTATTTGTAGGTTTTCCTTTAGGATTTATTTTGGGTTTTTTTAATTTTAAATTTAAACGTTTTATAAAGCTTATTGTAGATACAAGTCTTTCTTTTCCAACTGTTGCTATAGGGCTTATATTGTATGCTCTGATTTCAAACCGTGGACCTTTGGGTGAATTAGGCCTACTTTTTACTATAAAAGCTTTGATTTTGGGACAATTTGTTTTAGCCCTTCCTATTGTTATAGCACTTTTTTCAAATTTGATAGAAAATATGAATCAAAAACATTTTTTACTTATAAAATCTTTTCATTTAAATTTATTCAATCTTATTTTTTTGATGATTTATGAATTGCGCTTTGCTTTAATTAGTATTATAGCACTTGCTTATGGGCGCATTATTGCAGAAGTTGGAGTAGCTATGATGGTAGGAGGTAATATTAAATATGATACAAGAACTATAACTACAGCCATTTCTCTTGAGACAAATAAAGGTGAATTTGCAAGTGGTATAGCTTTGGCTTTAGTTTTAATTCTTATTGCTTTTTGTTTAAATTTTATTACCCATAAACTTAAAAGAATATGAAATGATAGAAATCACTAATCTTTTTTTTCAATATCAAAAAAAAGAAGTTTTAAAAATTAAACATTTAAAACTTGACACAGGTAAGATTAGTGTTTTAATGGGAGCTAATGGTAGTGGTAAATCTACTTTTTTGAGAATATTAAAATTCTTAGAAGGGGATTTTTCAAAACAAATCTCATATTTTGGAAATTTTAAGCTTACAAGAAAGCAAAAACGTGCAATTTATTTACTTTTTCCAGAGCCTATTTTATTGAATCGTAGCGTGAGATCTAATTTTTTATTTACTTTAAAAACTTATGGCATTAAAGATAATATTCAAAATCGTATAAAAGAAAGTCTTGCATATTTACGATTAGATGAAAGCATTTTAGATAAATATTTTAATGAACTTTCATCAGGACAAAGTCAAAAGCTTGCTTTTGCTATAGCTTTGAGTGTGCGTGCAAGATATTATTTACTTGATGAACCTAGTGCTTTTTTAGACAATAATACGCTTAATTTATTTAAGGAAGCTATTCTTAAAATGCATAAAGAATTTAATACAGGATTTTTAATAGCAAGCCATGATAAACATTTTTTAGATGCTTTAGCTCAAAAAAAATTATATTTGCATAGTGGAGAAATTCTTGAATTTGAAAATACTAATGTTTTTGATTTAGAGTATCATGGTGTGCAATTTAGTAATTTTTTAGATTTTAGTAAGTGTAACAAATATAAAGAATTTATAACAAGATTACCAAGTAAAATTGCCATTAATCCTTATAAAATTTCTCTTTTTTATTCTCATGAATTCTTAAAAAATACTTTTGCATTTATTTTAGAAAAATGTTATATTATAGCACTTAGAAGTCGTAAAAATGATGTTTTTATAAGGGTTAATTGCGGGGATAAAATTTTAGAATTTGCCCTAGAAAAAGAAGAATTTATTAAATTAAATTTAAAATTATACCAAGAACTCAGTCTTTACTTTCTTGAAGATGCTATATGTTTCTTAAATTAACATAATGATATAAAATATTACAAATATTCCCATTTTTTTACAAAATTTATTTTAATTATCTTTTAAAATTATATGTGCTGCAAATAACTTTTATATAATATTTAAAAAATCATTAAAGGAATTTGCATGTATTATGAAAATATTCAAGGATTTTTTAAGCCAAGTAAAGAGTTAGCTCTTAATGCACGTATAAAAAATTTATGCGAATATTATGATTTATGTAATGAAGCAAGAGAAGATTTTGAAGGTTTTTGGAAAAGGCAAGCCCTTGAAAAGATTGATTGGTTTTCACCTTTTTCTAAAGTTTTAAATGAGGATAATGCTCCTTTTTATAAGTGGTTTGAAGATGGAACTTTAAATGTGAGTTATCAATGTCTTGATCGCCATATGAAAACAAAGCGTAATAAAGCTGCTTTGATCTTTGAAGGAGAATTAGGAGATTATGAAGTTTATACTTATAGAAAATTATTTCATGAAACTTGTAAAACTGCTAATTTACTTAAGAAATTTGGTATAAAAAAAGGTGATAGGGTTGTAATTTATATGCCTATGATTCCTCAAACTGCTATTTTTATGTTAGCTTGTGCAAGAATTGGGGCTATACATAGTGTAGTATTTGGTGGTTTTTCTCCTGAAGCTTTAAGAGATAGGATTATAGATGCAAAGGCTAAACTTGTTGTTACTGCAGATGGGGCTTTTCGTCGTGGGAAACCTTATATGTTAAAACCTGCAGTAGATAAAGCTTTGAGAGAGGGTTGTCAAAGTGTTGAAAAAGTACTTATAGTTATACGTAATCATGAAAATATAGATTATGTTAAAGGAAGGGATTATGTTTATAATGAGCTTATTAAAAATGAGTCTTATAAATGTGAACCTGAAATTATGAATAGTGAAGATTTATTGTTTTTGCTTTATACTTCAGGTTCAACAGGTAAGCCAAAAGGGGTGATGCATGCAAGTGCAGGTTATATACTTTGGGCTCAAATGACTATGGAATTGGTTTTTGATATTAAAGATCATGATAATTATTGGTGTAGTGCGGATGTGGGTTAGATTACAGGTTATACTTATGTTGTTTATGGACCTTTAGCTTGTGGGGCAACTACTATTATGTATGAGGGAACTCCTACTTATCCTAATTTAGGACGTTGGTGGAGGATGATAGAAGAATATCAAGTAAGTAAATTTTATACTTCTCCAACTGCTATAAGAATGCTTTATGCAGATGCTCCTGAAGAATCAAGTAAATATGATCTTAGTACTTTAGAGGTTTTAGGAACTGTAGGAGAACCTATTAATCCTAGTGCTTGGCAATGGTTTTATGATAAAATAGGTTAAATGAAAAGTCCTATAGTTGATACTTGGTGGCAAACTGAAACAGGGGGACATATGATAAGTCCTTTACCAGGAGCTACTCCTTTAAAACCAGGTTGTGCTACTTTACCTTTACCAGGAATTTTTGCAGAAATTCTAGATGAAAAAGGGAATTTAAAAAGTGAAGGAGAGGATGGTTTGTTATGTATTACTAAACCTTGGCCTTCTATGATTCGTGGAATTTGGGGAAGTAAAGAACGTTATATAGAAAGTTATTTTTCTCAGGTGACCAAGCAAGGCAAAGCGGTTTATTTTAGTGGAGATGGAGCATTTTATGATGAACATGGTTATATTACTATTACAGGAAGAACAGATGATGTAGTAAATATTGCAGGACATCGTATAGGAACTGCTGAAATAGAAAGTGCTATAGCCAAACATAAAAGTGTAGCAGAAGCTGCTATAGTCAGTGTTTTAGATAATATTAAGGGTGAATCTTTGTTTGCTTTTGTAGTTTTAAATCCTACTTCTAGTTGTGATTTGGGTGGAGCTATAGAAACTTTAAAAGAATTAAATGATATTTTAAAAACAGAAATTGGAGCTATAGTTAAGATTGAAAAAATTCTTTATACCCCTAATTTACCAAAAACTAGAAGTGGTAAGATAATGAGAAGAATTTTAAGAACCATAGCAAGGGGTGAAGAAATTAAACAAGATATTTCAACTCTTGAAGATTCTGAAGTGGTTGGAATTATTATAAAATTAGCTAAGGCTGAATTTGAATAAGGCGGTTTGATGTATAAAAATTTATAAAAATAAGTTATAATTAAGTTATAATATTGAAAAATAAAGGAAATTTTTATGCTTCAAACTTGTATTTTCCCTGCAGCAGGTTATGGGACAAGATTTTTGCCTGCAACAAAAACTTTACCTAAGGAAATGTTACCTATTTTAACTAAACCTTTAATTCATTATGGAGTAGATGAAGCTTTAGAAGCTGGTATGGAAAATATGGGTTTTGTTACAGGACGTGGAAAAAGAGCTTTAGAGGATTATTTTGATATTTCTTATGAGCTTGAACACCAAATTTTAGGTACTAAAAAAGAATATTTACTTGATGAAATCCGTTCTTTGATTGATCGTTGCACTTTTACTTTTACAAGACAAAATCAAATGAAAGGTTTAGGAGATGCGGTTTTAAAAGGCAGACCTTTGGTGGGTGATGAAGCTTTTGGTGTGATTTTAGCGGATGACTTATGTGTTAATGAAGAAGGTTTAAATGTTATGGCTCAAATGGTTAAAATTTATGAAAAATATCGTTGTACCATTATAGCAGTAATGGAAGTACCTAAAGAACAAGTTTCAAATTATGGTGTGATTGCAGGAAATTTAGTGGAAGATAACCTGATTATGGTTAATTCTATGATAGAAAAGCCAGTTCCTCAAGAAGCACCGAGTAATTTAGCTATAATAGGGCGTTATATTTTAACCCCTGATATTTTTGGAATTTTAGAAAATACTCAAGCAGGTAAAAATGGAGAGATTCAGCTTACAGATGCGCTTTTAACTCAAGCTACCAATGGTATGGTTTTAGCTTACAAATTTCAAGGTAAACGTTTTGATTGTGGAAGTGTAGAAGGTTTTGTCGAGGCAACAAATTATTTTTATGAGAAAAAAATAAATGTTAAATAATATTCTTTTTTTTAAAAAAAGTGCACTTTATACTATAAGTTCTTATGCAAACCGTATTAATGATGAGTTTAATAGCGGAGATATAGGTTATTATCATTTAATTGATACGAGTTTACATTTGCTTGATGAAAGCTTTGATTTTATTCAAAATAAAGATTATGTAAAAAATATTGTTTTAGTAGGTATGGGTGGTTCAAGTTGTGGTGTTAAAGCCTTACATAATATGCTTTTTAATGAAAAGAATAATCAAAGAAAACTTTTTATACTCGATAATACAAGTACACATTCTTTTAATAAGATTGTAAAAAAAATCAAACTTGAAGAAACTTTGTTTTTAATCATTAGTAAAACAGGTAGTACTATAGAAGTTATATCGCTTTTTAAACTTCTTATTACTTATTTTAAATTAGATATGCAAGATCTTAACAAATACTTTGTTTTTATTACAGATAAAGATTCTAAATTACATCAAGAAGGTCAAAATTTAGGTATTAAATGCTTTTTTATTCCTGCAAATGTAGGTGGACGTTTTAGTATACTTTCAGCTGTTGGTATAGTACCACTTTGTTTTTGTGGTTATAATGCTAAAGAGCTTTTAAAAGGTGCTAAAGCTTGTTTTGAGGATTTTTTTATTCATAAAAAAGATGAAATTTTGCAAAAAGCTTATCATTATTGCACTCATAAAAATGCAAATATTAATATACTTTTTTCTTATAGCGATGTTTTTAAAGGTTTTAATGAGTGGTATATTCAGCTTATTGCTGAAAGTTTAGGTAAAAAACAAGGTTATAAACGTATAGGTTTAACACCTATTGCTTTAATTGGAGCAAGAGATCAGCATAGTTTTTTACAACTTATTATGGATGGACCTAAAAATAAAACTGTAACTTTTTTAAAAATTAAAGATAGTCAAAATGCTCCTATTATCCCTGATATCCATTTTAAATTTTTAGATTCTTCTAGCAATAAAATTAATCTTCATGAGCTTTTAAATGCACAATGTGATGCGACTATGCATGCTTTAATTGCTGAAAATTTAAGTATTGATGTGATAGAACTTGAAAGACTTGATGCATGGCATGCAGGATACTTAATGTATTATTATGAGCTTTTTACTTCAGTTTGCGGGGTAATGCTTGGAATTAATACTTATGATCAACCAGGTGTAGAAGTAGGAAAGTTAATTTTAAAAAATATATTAAAATCTTGATAAAAATTTATTAAAAAAGAGTATAATAATTTTATGCTATAATTTTAAAAATTAAATTAAGAGGAGTGTAATATGTCCGTTACAAAACAATTATTACAAATACAAGCAGATGCACACCATTTATGGGTTCAATTTCATAATTATCATTGGAATGTTAAGGGTTTGCAGTTTTTTTCTATACATGAATATACAGAAAAAGCTTATGAGGAAATGGCAGAGCTTTTTGATAGTTGTGCTGAAAGGGTTTTACAACTTGGAGAAAAAGCTATTACTTGCCAAAAAGTTTTAATAGAAAATGCAAAGAGTCCGAAAGTGCAAAAAGACTATTTTACTCCAATTGAAGTGATAGAATTTATAAAACAAGATTATGAGTATCTTTTAACTGAATTTAAAAAACTTAATGAAGTAGCAGAAAAAGAAAATGATACCACAACAGCAGCTTTTGCTCAAGAAAATATTGCAAAATATGAAAAAAACCTTTGGATGATAGGTGCTACTTTGCAAGATGCTTCTAAAATGTGATATTTAGGGATTTTCCCTAAATATCATTTATATATAAAATATCCTTTTTTTAAGGATTAAAATTGAAGGTGCTAAATTTCTTCTATGAAAATCCCCCTAAATTTGAAGTAAGTTATAAAAGAAAAATTCAGATTTTAAATGCTAATACTATTTTAAAAGGTCCAAAATTTTGTGGTAAAAAAACCTTAATTTTTAATTACCTATCTCAGTTTAAAACAAGTGAAGTTTTGTTTTTAAATATGGATGATACCCGTTTTGAAAGACAAAGTTTAGATAATCTTTCAGATTTTTTAAATAATAATTTGCAAATTAAAATTCTTTGTCTTTATAATCTTGATTTTATTCCTGATTTAACAAAAATTACTATCCCTATGCTTTTAAGTACCAATAAAAAAGATTTAGTTTTGGAAGGTTTTGAAGAATTAGAACTTGATTATTTTGATTTTGAAGAATTTATTAGCATTCATAAGAAAAATTTACCCATTAATCATTTAGTTGGACTTTTTTTACAAAGTGGACGCAGTGAATTTGGAGAAAAAAATGTACTTTTAAGACAAAATTTTAACTTACTTGAACTAGAAATTTTAAAATATTTAGCTTTAAATTTAGGTCAACAAATTAGTATATCTAAAATTTTTATAGAACTTAAGAAAATATTAAAAACTTCAAAAGACAGTGTTTATTACACTATAAAAGAATTAGAAAATACTTATATGATTTATATTTTAAAACATGATGAAAAAAAACTTCAAAAGATTTATTTTAGAGATTTTGGTTTAAGGAATAATCTTTGTATTTCTAAAAATTTTATTCATTTATTTGAAAATTTAGTTTTAAATGAACTTTTTAAATTTAAACAAGAATTATTTTATAATAAATATTTTAGTTTTTATAGCAAAAAATATAAAATTGCTTATATTTCAAGTCCTACTTTGGATATAGATTTAATTAAGTTACGAGCTAAAAAAATTCTTTCTAAGGCTTTAGAACTTGGAATTTTTCATGTGATTTTTATCACTCTTTCTAATGAAGATAGTTTTTTTGAACAAGGAGTTAAATTTGAAATTATACCTTTTGATAAATTTTCTCTTGGGTTTTAAATATGATTTAAATCTTTGTCATATTTTTCAAGATTATATCGCTTGATGATTTTACTTACAAGATTAATATAATGACCTTTAAGTTCAGAGTATGATTCTAGGGTTTTAATAGCATCTAATCCTGATATTTCTTTACCCTTTTTTTCAAATTCAACCCTTGCATTACGAAATTTTTCATAAGCGAAATGACGATTTAAATTTAAAACATAAGAATCAACGCTATTTTGCAAACTATCAAAAATTTTAATTTTATGTTTTTTTTCTGGGTGTCTTAAATCAGGAATTAAACCTTTATCTCCCCAAGTCCATTCACCAAAAAGATTATTAGCTTCTCTGGCAAAACGACTTGTTCCTGTAGCACTTTCTACTAGGGCTTGAGCTATACCCATGGATTTTGGAATTTTTTGAATACGTTTTTTATATTCTGCAAAATCATAAAGATTTTCAATACGGTATTTATTTTTAAGCATAATAAGTTTTTTAAGATTTGTCTGATTCGAGGTCCTAAAAGCTGTTTTGTAGGCATGTTGAAAAAAAGCTTCAACAAAAGCTCTTTCTTGTTTGATTTCTTCAAAACTTTTGTCAAACATGGCATTCATTTTTGTGAAAAAAACTTGTCTTTTTTGCTTGATGTCAAGTTCGTAATAATTTTCTCCAAATCCATCTTTTAAATTATCAAAAGCATAAAGTGAAAATGAAAAAAAACTAAGAAAAATTATAATGAGCTTCAAAGCAGTATTTTACCTTTCCTTTAAAAAATAATTCTTCTTTTTCCAATTTGAAATAAAGTTCTTCACCACTTTTGGGTGTAATTTTGATTTGATCGTGTACTTTTTGATTAATTAAAGCAAAGTAAAAGCAAGCTCCCATACCTGTTCCACAAGCTAAAGTTTCATTTTCTATACCACGTTCATAGGTGCGAACTTGTAAATGATTTGCATTAATGATTTTTGCAAAATTAACATTTGCATTATATTTTTGTCTCATTTTTTGGCAAAGTATTATATCAAATTCATTTAAATTTTTGCAAAAATGTACTAAATGAGGTACTCCTGTGTTGCATAAGTGCCAAGTTTTCCCTAAATCTTGAAAACTATTTTGTATATTCTTAACTTGACCTAAAGACACTTCAACAATATCTTGACAAACTTTAGCTTTAATGATTCCTGCTCCTGTTAAAAAACTCATATGAGGATTTATTTTATTAATATGGTGCGCAAAATGTGCTGCAGCTCTTGATCCATTGCCACACATATTTGCTTTTGATCCATCATTATTATAAAATTCCCATTCAAAATCATATTTTTCATGAGGTAATATGACAATAAATCCATCAGCACCTATACCCTCATAACGATTGCAAAGTTCTTTAGCTAAGATATTTCTATTTTCTTTTTTATCAGCATTGATGATGATAAAATCATTACCACTAGCACAGTATTTGTAAAATTTCACATTTTTCCTTTGGAAATATTTTGTATTACTTTAACACATTCTTGCCTAAAATCAGCATAAGATCCTGTATTTTTGATAATAAAATCTGCTTTTTTGAGTTTTTCTTCAATATCTATTTGAGAATTAAGTCTTGCTTTTGCTTCTTTAAAATTTAGATGATCTCTTTGCATCATTCTTTTTAAGCTTAATTCTTTTGGCGCATAAATTAAAATAACTTTTCCTAAATTATTATAAGCTCCGCTTTCAAAAAAAAGAGGTATTTCTACAAAAAAAGCTTTATTTTCTTGATCTAAAATTTGCATTTGTTCTAAAATTTTTGCTCGAATTTTAGGGTGCATAAAATTTTCTAATAATTGCTTTGCCTTTTTGTTATGAAAAATAATACTTCCAAGTAGTTTTCTATCGATTTTTTGATCTTCTATTAAGAGGCTTTTGTGATGAAATTGAGAAAAAATTTGTGCTAATTCAATAGCATGTTTATCTAAAATTTTATGACTTATTTTATCAGCATCAATACTTTTAAAATTCATGGAATTTGCTATGTTTATAAAAGTACTTTTACCACAAGCAATTGAAGCTGTTACAAAAAAAGCATTTTTCATCTTATGCCTTATTAAATTTTTTTTCGTTAAAATACCTTTTTACTTCTTAAAGGAAAATAAATGAAAATTTCATATGAAGATGCAGGTGTAAGTATAGATAATGGAAATGCTTTTGTAAAAGCAATAAAACCTTTAGTTAAACAAACTTTTAATGAAAATGTTATAGGCAATATAGGGTCTTTTGCAGGTGCTTTTAAAATGCCAAATACTTTTAAAAAACCTGTCATTTTAGGGGCTACAGATGGAGTTGGAACCAAACTTCGCTTAGCTATTGATGCTAAAAAATATGATACTATAGGGCAAGATTTAGTAGCTATGTGTGTGAATGATTTAATTTGCAATTTTGCTACGCCTTTATTCTTTTTAGATTATTATGCTAGCGCTAAGCTTGATGTAGATCTGGCTAAAACTATTATAAAGGGTATTGTTAAAGGGTGTCAATTAGCAAATTGTGCATTAATTGGTGGAGAAACTGCTGAAATGCCTGGAATATATGCACAAAATGATTTTGATCTTGCAGGTTTTGCTGTAGGTATGGCTGAAGAAGATGAAATTGATAGAACTAGGTTTGTTAAAAATGGTGATATTTTACTTGCACTTCCAAGTTCAGGACTTCATTCAAATGGTTATTCTTTAGCTAGAAAAGTGCTTTTTGAAACTTTAAAAATGCAATTTGATGACAAAATAGAAGGAAAAAAAATAATTGATATTTTATTAGAGCCTACAAGAATTTATGTGAATGATTTTCTTGTTTTAAAACCTTATATTAATGCTTTAGCGCATATTACTGGAGGGGGTTTAGCTGAAAATTTAGCACGTGTTTTACCTAATGGTATAGGAGCAATTATACATAAGCATCATCTTAAAACTTCTGAAATTTTTTATACTATAGGACAAGTTGTAGAAGAAAATGAAATGTATAGAACTTTTAATATGGGTGTGGGTTTGGTTATGGCAGTTGATCCAGCTAATGTAAGTAAAGTCTTAGAATTAAGCCATGCTTTTATAATAGGTGAGCTTGTATTAAATGAAGGTATTATTTTAGAATAATATAAGTAATTTATAGCATTAAGATTAGTTATTTTTTCAATATTTATCTTAAAATAATGACAAGATTATTTTAAGATAGGATTTTAACTTATTAAGGATATGATTAAAAGCATAAAAAATTATTTCTTAGGGCATAAAAATAATGTCTATTAGGCTTTCATTTTCTAAAATTTCGCATTCTTTAGGAACTATCATGAGTGCGGCTTGGTGATTAAGATTGTTAATAATTGCACTTGATCCTTCTTTTTTCCCTTCTAGATTAGCTAAAATACGCCCATTTTTAAATTCTATATTGCAAGCTACAAATTCTAAATGAGATGTTTTTTTCTTATAATGACCTTGTAAAAATGCTTTGCAAATATAATCTTTTGGTTGGCATAACCAAGTATTTAAAATTTCTCTTGCATAAAGATTAAACATTACCATAGCTGAGTAGGGAAATCCTGGCAAAGCTATAATAAACTTTTCATTTGCTTTAGCTATTTTTATATGGCGTCCTGGTTTTATATCAGCTTTATCAATAATGAGAGTATATTCTTTAATAGCTTTTTTTAAGAAATCAAAATCTCCCATGGAAACTCCACCTGTTGTAATTAATATATCACAACTTTCTAAAGCACTTTTAAGTGCGTAAAAAGTAGTTTTTTCATCATCTTTTAAAAGAGGAAAAATTCTTGCTTCGCAAGCTAAATTTTTGGCTAGATTAGCTATAGCAATATGATTTGAAGATCTAATTTGTGCTGGATTTTCCAAACATTCACCTAGATCTTTAATTTCACTACCACTGCTTAAAACTCCTATGATAGGTTTAACAAATACGCTAAGATGAAAAAGTCCTAGTTCAGCTAAAAGTGCTATTTCGCTATAATTTAGTTTGGTACCTTTTTTAAGTAAGATTTCATCTTTTTTATAGTTTTCTCCTACACTGCGTACAGCAAAACCTTTGGAAACTTTTTTTTCAATAAAAAGCATATCTTTTTCTACGTTCACGTTTTCTACAGGGATTAAAGTATCACTTCCTTCACTCATTAAAGAACCTGTAAAAGTTTTTACACAAGTGTTATTTTTCACTTTAAATTGAGGCATAGTACCTGCAGGAGTTGATCCTAAAATTTTTAAGGCTTTATCTTGATCTTCAAATTTAATAGCATAGCCATCCATGGCTGAAGTTGGAAATTCAGGTTGACTTTTAGGAGCTCTTATATCATGGGCTAAGATCCGTCCTAAACACTCTGTAAGAGCTATTTTTTCTATTTTTTTATAGTTTTTTATGTGAGAGTGTAAAATGGTTAAACTTTCTTCATAAGACATAAGCATTTTTATCCTTTTAAAATTCCTGCGCCATAAAGTTTTTTTGATCTTTCTTTGGCGTAAATTCTTTCTTTATTAATCACATCATATTTCCAAATGGGGGCATTTGCTTTAAAGTCTTCAACAAAGTCATTAATAAGTTTAAGCCCTATTTTTCTTTGTTTGCTAATGATCCCTGCTATATAGGAGCTTTCATGGACGTTAACATTACCTATAGAATGTGCAAAAAGTAGAGTAATATTTTCTGATTTTACTTCTTCTTGCCAATGATTAAACCATTTTTTTAGAAGGGATTCATAAATATCAAAACTAAGACCTTGAATTTCTTTTTCTTCACGTACAATTCCGCAAAAAGTTAATAAAGTGCCACAATTTTGATCTTTGGCTAATTCATACCATTGTGTATAAATTTGAGGAATAGGTAGGGCTCCTTGATAAAGGATAAAATTTGACATTTTATCCCCCACAAACTGGTGGTAAAAGAGCGATTTTATCACCGTCTTTTAAAGATGTATTGATATCAAAAACGATTTCATCATTTAAAGCTATAGCACAAAGATCTAACCATGTTTTTAAATCTTCATCTTTTTGTAAAATTGCTTTGAGTTCTTTTAAATTTTTTATATCAAGTTCTAATTTTTTTTTCTTTATTGGACCTAAAAATTCAACCTTTACCATTTTTACCCCTTTACTTCTAAATTTCCCATCATACCTAAATTTTCATGCTCTAAAATATGACAATGATACATTCTAAGACCTGCAAAATCTTGTTTCATTCTAAGTCTTAATTCTTCGTTTGGACGTACATTAATAGTATCTCTTAAAGCTCTAAATTCAGCTTTTTTAACCTCTCCTTTAAATTTAGATGAAATGAGTTCAAATTGTGTTCCATGTATGTGAAAAGGATGATCCATATGAGATTTATTGATTATTATCCAATCTTCAACAACCCCAACTTTAGAATTTAAATCGCTACGTTTTAAATCATAACTTTTTCCATTAATTAAAAACATAGAAGCTAATGCATTTTTTAGCTCATGTTGGTTTTTATTCATCATACCATGCATTTGTGCATGATCTTCGCTCATAATCACTTCTTTAAAATCTCGAGGTTCTTCTAAAGGTTTGAAAGTTCTTAAGGTATTAGGCAAGTTTAATGCTTCTTTTTTAAGACTAATATTAGCTAAAAAAAGTGTATTTGGTTCTTCTTTAACCATCATTTTATCTCTATCATAATAAACACTTTCAAGTTTAAATTCTCCATTTTGTGAAGCATGGATTAAAACTTCTATGCGTGAAGCAGGGCTTAATAAAATTTCATCTTTAAATACAGGTTTTTCTATAAGTCCACCATCTGTTCCAACGAGTATGAATTGAGCTCCTTGTATGCGTAAGTTAAGATATCTTGCCGCACTAGTATTATAAATGCGTATGCGTTCATTTGTAGCAAGTTGAATTTTGGGTTGATATTGTCCATTAATGAGTACAAATTCACCTTCTCGACCATTTAACCAATCATTAAGTGTATTTTTTGGGATTTGAGCTTTCTCATCAAGACGTAAATCACTAATCATAAGATCTTTTTCTTTAAGATGGCTTAGAGCATCTTTTTTAGCTTTGATTACAAAAACTCCTGCTAATCCCATAAAAACTTGTTTAGAAGTGATAAAATGAGGGTGTGGATGATACCAATAAGATCCAGCACTATTTTGTGGAATTTCAAAATGATATATTTTTTCTTCTCCTGCTAAAATTGGATCATGAGGACTTCCATCTTGATCAGCAGGTACAAGAACACCGTGCCAATGTATAGTTGTGGGTTCTTTAAGTTTGTTTTTTACTAAAATTTCAACTTTATCTCCTTCAAAAACCTCTATTTTTGGACCAGGTATTAAACCATTATAAGTATAAAATTTTGTTTTTTTGCCTTTAATAAGTTCTATTTGGCTTTCTTTTATTTCTAATGTTGCACGAAAAGTATTTTTTTCTTTACTTTCATTTTTAAGTAAAGTTAGTGGTTTTAGAATATGATTTTTGGGAAAATCTTTTGGATTTAAAAGTTTGAGATTTTTTGGAGCAAATTCTATAAAAGAAGTATCTATAGTATCTGTATTAATATTGCTATGATGTTCATGCATAGGATTTGCATAAGCAAGGCTTATGCTTGCTAAACTTGCTATATTGAATTTTAAAAAATTTCTTCTATTCATTATTTTATTATTTTCCTTTTTTATATTGATTTTTGAATATTATATTATTACTTATTTTAATTTGAGTAAATATTTTTTTTGAAAATTTGATTTAATTTTGTTATGATTTTAAGAATTAAATTAAGGAAAAATCATGTTTTATGAAACTATTCAAACACCAGCTTATATTTTAGAAGAGCATAAGTTGAGAAAAAATTGTGAAATTTTATCTCATATACAAGAAAAAAGCGGGGTTAAAATACTTCTAGCTTTAAAGGGTTTTGCTTTTTCAGGAGCAATGAAAATTGTAGGGGAATATTTAAAAGGTTGTGCTTGTAGTGGTCTTTGGGAGGCAAAATTTGCTAAAGAATACATGGGTAAAGAAATTCATACTTATTCTCCTGCTTTTAAAGATGATGAAATGAATCAAATAGCAAGTTTATCTGATCATATCATCTTTAATTCTTTAACCCAATTTGATAAATTTAAACACAGCGCTCAAAGCAATTCTATAGGACTTCGTTGCAATCTTGAATTTTCTATTGCTCCTAAAGAACTTTATAATCCTTGTGGGAAATATTCAAGATTGGGAATCCGTGCTAAAGACTTAGAAAATATGGATTTAAGTTTGGTTAAAGGGCTTCATTTTCATGCACTTTGTGAAGAAAGTGCACATTCTTTAGAGAGAGTTTTAGAGGTTTTTGAGAAGAAATTTGGAAAATGGATCGGACAAATGCAGTGGATTAATTTTGGTGGGGGGCATCATATTACTAAAAAAGCTTATGATATAGAAAAACTTATAGTTTTGTGTCAAAATTTTAGTGATAAATATGGAGTTCAAATTTATCTTGAACCTGGAGAGGCAGTGGGTTGGCAAACAGGTAATTTGGTTGCTAGTGTTATAGATATAGTAGAAAATGAAAAGCATATTGCTATTTTAGATACTTCAAGTGAGGCTCATATGCCAGATACTATTATTATGCCTTATATGAGTGAAGTGCTTAATGCAAGAAATTTAGCTACAAGAGAAAATGAAAAACTCTCAAATTTAAAAGATAATGAATTTGCTTATGTGCTTGCAGGTAATACTTGTTTAGCAGGTGATATAATGGGTGAATATGCTTTTAAGAAAAAACTTAATATAGGAGATAAAATTGTTTTTTTAGATCAAATTCATTATAGTATAGTTAAAAATACAACTTTTAATGGAATAAAACTTCCTAATTTAATGCTTTTAAATACTCAAAATAAACTTCAAATGATAAGGGAATTTTCTTATAAAGATTATGCTTTAAGAAATTAATATTATTTTTAATTTGCATAAAATAATATTAATTTTTATAAATATAAAAAAGATTAATTTTTTAAGTAAATGATTTTATTTGTTTTAGGTATTATTTTGTTTAGTATCTATTTTTTCATTATTTAATATTATTTTTTAATATTTTTATTTCTTACAAAATTGGGCTTAAATTCAGTGATTTTTAAATTAAATAGTACTAAGATAAATTGATTCAAAAATCAGTTTTATGAGTATATTAGGTATATTTTGCATAATATTCATCTATCATGATTTATTATATTGATTTTTGAAAATCTTTAAGTATACAGGAAGCTTTTATGGATATAGAAAAATTAAGATTAGCAAGAAGTCTTTATTATCAATGTCTAGGAGAGCTTTTTATTTTTTCGTTTTCTAAAAAGAGATTATCAAAATTGCAAGAATATTTGAAAATAATGCAAGAATGCTTATTTGATGAAAATTTAAAACTTAGTTTTGATACTTTACTTAAATGTTTAGAGGGTGAAAATTCTATTCAAATATTTTTTAAAGAATATGATTTACTTTTTTTAAATTTTAAAAATAATATTCCAACAACTTTTTCTTATATTGAAGAAGGATTTGAAAATTCAAATCCTTTGCTTTATGTACGTCAAATTTTGGCAAATAGCAAAATAAGACCTAATAAGAAATTTTTTAAAGAAAATGAAGATACTGTAGGATTTTGTTTGTTATTAATGGCTGAGTTTTTAAAACAAAATGAAGATAATTTGGCTAAGGAACTTTTTGAAAAAGTGATTAATAAAAATATAGATGAATTTTTAGATTATGTTTTTATAAATAAAAATGCAAATTTATATAAAGAAATTGCAAAAATCGCAATGGCTTTTATTCAACTTGAAAGATTTTGCTTTCAAGTTGAAAAACCAATAAAAATAAATTCCAAAAAGGTGCAAAATAATCTATCACGTTCAGAATTTTTAAGAAGAGAAACAAATAAACAAAGGAGGGCTCTTGAAAAATCGCAGGGAATTTCTTAAAAAATCTGCTCTGGCTTTAGGGGCTGCTGGAATGTTTGGCAGTACTACTTTAGCTTTAGCTGAAAATGAAGAAAGAAAAGATTTGGTAAAAGGTAAAAGTAAGAAAAAAGAAGTGCTTTTTCAAAGAAGTGCTAATTGGGAAAAATATTATACAAAGGCTCAATAATGTTAAATATGAATGACAATATTAAACTTACGCGTCGCTCTTTTTTGAAAATGGCTATGCTTTCAAGTTTAGCAACACCTTTGCTTGCTAGAAATGAGACTTTAAGAGAGGCGCATGCTTATGAACTTAAAGAAGCTTATGAAGGAAGTAAAAAAGTAAAAACCGTTTGTACGGCTTGTTCTGTAGGTTGTGGAATTATTGCAGAGGTGCAAAATGGCGTTTGGGTACGCCAAGAAATAGCTCAAGATCACCCTATAAGTTTAGGTGGACATTGTTGCAAGGGTTCTGATATGATTGATATGGTACGTTCGCATGTACGTTTAAAATATCCTATGAAGAAAGAAAATGGAGAATGGAAACGTATAAGCTATGAACAAGCTTTAAATGAGATTGGAGAAAAACTTGCTTCTTATCGCAAGGAAAATCCTGAAAGTGTGATGTTTTTAGGATCTGCAAAAATAAATAATGAGCAAGCTTATTATGTACGTAAATTTGCAGCATTTTTTGGTACTAATAATGTAGATCATCAAGCTAGAATTTGACATAGTGCTACAGTCGCTGGTGTGGCGAATACATTTGGTTATGGTGCTATGACAAATCATCTTGGGGATATTCAAAGAAGTAAATGCATTATCATTATTGGTGCAAATCCAGCTGTGAATCATCCTGTTGGTTTTAGACATTTTTTAAAAGCAAAAGAAAAAGGTGCTAAACTTATTGTTGTAGATCCTAGATTTACAAAGAGTGCAGCTAAAGCAGATATTTATGCAAGAATTCGTCCAGGTACAGATATTGCTTTTATGTATGGGATGTTAAAAATCATTTTTGATGAGGGTTTAGAAGATACTAAATATATTGATGAAAGAGTTTTTGGAATTGATAAAATTCGTGAAGAAGCTGCAAAATGGAATGCAGAAGAAGTAGAAAATGTTACAGGTATTGCTAAAGAGCTTTTAATACAAATTACTCATGAAGTAGCTAAAAACAAACCTACAACATTGATTTGGGCTATGGGTTTAACTCAGCATACTGTAGGAACTTCAAATACGCGTTTGGCACCCATTGTGCAAATGGTGCTTGGAAATATAGGTAAATTTGGCGGGGGTGTAAATATTTTACGCGGGCATGATAATGTTCAAGGTGCTTCAGATATGGCATGTTTGAGTGAGAATTTGCCAGGTTATTATCCTTTAAATGAGGCAAGCTGGAGGTATTATGCTAAAATTTGGGGTGTAGATTATGAGTGGCTTTTAGGGAATTTTGTAAGTAAAGATTGGATGCATAAAACAGGGTTGACTTTGGCTAGATGGTGGGCAGCAGCTTTAAATGGTAAAGATGGAAATGATACTGTGCATAATGCAGGAACACCTTTAAAGGCTTTAGTGGTTATGGGTAATGGCATTACCTCAACTGCACAACAAGTTAAAGTTAAAGAAGGTTTAGAGGCTTTAGAACTTCTTGTTTTAGCTGATCCTTTTGTTAATGAAGCTGGAATTATTTCAGAAAGAAAAGATGGAATTTATCTTTTACCTGCAGCAACGCAGTTTGAAACAAGTGGAAGTGTAACAGCAACAAATCGTAGTGCGCAATGGAGATTTAAAGTTATTGATCCTTTATATGAAAGTATGGAAGATCAAGAAATTTTATTTGAACTTGCTAAAAGACTTGGTTTTTATGAAGAATTTACTAAAACTTTACGTGATGAAAACAATAAGATTATTTGGCCTGAAAATGCTACAAAAGAATTTGCAAAAGCGGTTAGAAGCATAGGACTTAATGGTTGGAGTCCTGAGAGGCTTAAAAAGCATGCTTTAAATTGGGACAAATTTGATGAAATAACTCTAGAGGGAAAAGACGAATTTGCAGGTGAGTATTATGGTCTTCCTTGGCCTTGTTGGAACCATAAACATCCAGGTTCTCCTGTGCTTTATAATACAGATATTGAAGTAGCAAAAGGAGGTATGGGTTTTAGAAATAATTTTGGGCTTGAGTATGAAGGAGAAAGCTTATTAGCTAAAAATGCACCGCTTAATTCATTTATTGATACAGGTTATGCGCAAATTACTAAAGATAATATAGAACAAATTTTAGGTATAACTTTAAGTGCAGAAGAAAAAGCTAAAATGGGTGCGACTTGGTCTTATGATGATAGCGATATTATTGTTAATAAATGTTTAGAAAAAGGTATAGTTCCTTATGGAAATGCAAAAGCTAGAGCTTTTGTTTGGACTTTTAAAGATAAAATTCCTCTTCACCGTGAACCCCTTCATTCTCCAAGGAATGATTTGGTGCAAAAATATCCTAGTTTTGAGGATCAAAAAGCACTTTATCGTGTTGACACTCGATTTATTTCTGTACAACAGGCTAAAGATTATTCTAAAGAATTTCCTTTAAATTTAGTCACTGCAAGACTTGTAAATTTAAATGGTGCTGGTATGGAAAATAGAGCATCTATGTATTTAACGCGTTTAACACCTGAAATGTTTTGTGAAATCAATCCTCAATTAGCACAAGAGCAAAATATCAAAGCAGGTGATATGATTTGGATACATTCTCCAGAGGGAACTAAGATTTATGTTAGGGTTAAAATTAATCCAGGGGTAGCTAAAGATATGATTTTTTTACCTTTTCATTTTACAGGTGTGATGCAAGGGGTAGATTTAACACATAATTTTCCTAAAGGGACTAAACCTTATGCAAATGGAGAAAGCGCTAATACTATAACAAATTATGGTTATGATATTATGTGTCAAATTCCAGAAACTAAAGGCGGGCTTTGTAGAATCAGCAAGGATGGAAAATGAGTAGAGTAAATTTTACTAATTTGGAAAAAGAACGTTTGAAATTTTTTTGTGATAATGAACGTTGTATAGATTGTAATGGTTGTGCTGTAGCTTGTGATGAGGCACATGAGTTGCCTATTAATGTGCGTCGTCGTAGGGTAATTACTTTAAATGAGGGAGTTGAAGGTAAAGAAGTTTCTACTTCTATTTCTTGTATGCATTGTGATGATGCGCCTTGTTCTATTGTTTGCCCTGTAGATTGTTTTTATACTCGTGCTGATGGCATTGTTTTACACGATAAAGAAATTTGCATAGGCTGTGGGTATTGTCTTTATGCATGTCCTTTTGGTGCCCCTCAGTTTCCAAAAGATGGTATTTTTGGCAATAAAGGCATTATGGATAAATGCACCATGTGTGCAGGTGGTCCTGAAGCAACTAATTCAGAAAAAGAAAGAGAGCTTTATGGACAAAATCGTATTGCAGAAGGAAAGGTTCCTGTATGTGCAGCTATGTGTTCAACAAAAGCACTTTTAGTTGGAGAAAGCTCTAAGATCGAAGAAATTTATCATAATAGGCTTATTAATAGAAATTATGGTATTGCAAATCCTTCTCAAAGCTTAGAATGGAAAATAGCTTATACAAGAAAGGAGCGTTTATGAATAAGATATTAATAACGCTTTTAGTAAGTTTTATGAGTTTATTTGCTTATGGTGATAAAAATATGGGACAAGACACTCAAATTTGGGATTTTCATCGTATTAGTAATATACCAAATTATAATACTCTTGGTAAACTTTGGACAACTTTACAAGGTGAATATATAGCTAGTATAGCTTTAATAGCTATTATTGCTGTATTAGCTGCTTTTGCTTTACATTATATGGTAATAGGTCCTAAGCAGTTTTCTCATGAGGGAAAAAAAATTTATGCTTTTACCTTGTTTGAAAGAATTTTTCATTTTATTGCAGCTATTTCTTGGGTTATTTTGGTGCCAACTGGCTTTATAATGATGTTTGGTTCAAGTTTTGGCGGAGGGGTTTTTGTACGGGTGTGTAAAAATTTACATGCTTTTGCAACAATATTATTTATTATTTCTATTATCCCTATGTTTTTGTGGTGGATTAAAAGAATGCTTCCTGCAAGTTATGATATTAGATGGATGATGATTGTTGGAGGTTATTTAAGTAAGATAAAAAGACCAATACCTGCAGGTAAGTTTAATTTTGGACAAAAGTCATGGTATTATATTGCTGTATTTGGTGGTTTTTTGATGATTGTTACTGGTGCTTTTATGTATTTTCTTGATTTTAATTCAAGCCCTATACAAAGTTTTTTAAGTCTAAGTCATATTGAACTTTTAAGAATTTCAGCCATTGTTCATAATTTTTTAGGCATAGTTTGTGCAGTATTTTTTGGTATACATATTTATATGGCTGTCTTTGCAATTAAAGGTAGTATACATTCTATGATTCATGGTTATAAAGAAGAGGAAGAAGTTTATATTTTACATTCTTATTGGTATAAGGAATTAAGCAGTAAAAAACAAATTGATCCTAGTTTTTCTTATGATCCTAATATAAAAATTTAATTTTATACTGCTATGCAATTTTGTATAGCAGTAATTTTAATTTATATCAATCTTTTTATAAATATTACCCTTAAAAGCTATTTTTCCATTCTAAAATTTTTATGTTTTTTTGATATAATGTTTTTTAAGATTTTAAAAGGATAAAGGTGGAACCGCTATTTACAACCCAGATTCTAAAATATAAAGGTGAAAATTCCTTTAGGTGTGATGATACTTTAGTACGTGAAATTAAACTTGAAATTTATGTCAATGGTGAAAAAATTGGTGCTTTAATGGCAACTCCTATTGATGAACAAGCTTTAGCTATAGGATATTTGATGAGTGAAAATATTATTGCTAAAGTGAGTGATATACAAAGTATTGAAAGTAAAGATGACGGTATGAGTGTTCATATTAAAGCAAAAATTGACAAGAAGAATTTAGCTAAACTTAATGCTGAGGGTGTAGTTATTAGCGGATGTGGTAGAGCACATACAGCAAATATTGACCCAAATGCTATTGAGGCAAGTAAAATTGTTTCTGATATTAAATTCCATAAAGATGAAATTTTAACTCAAATGAGTACTTTTTATACTCAATGTGAACTTTATGAAAAAACAGGTTGTGTGCATACAGCTAAACTTTTTGTTGATGAAAAAACCTTTTTTATAGGAGAAGATATTGCACAACATAATACTATAGATAAAGCTTTAGCAAAGGCACGTTTAGCAGGAGTGAATTTAAATGAATGTTTTTTAATGGTTAGCGGGAGATTAAGTTCTGAGATGGTAGCAAAAGCTATTATGCATAAAATTCCTGTGCTTGTGTCGCGTACTGCTCCAACTTGTTTAGGAGTGATGATAGCTAGAAAATTTGATTTAACACTTTGTGGTTTTGCTAGAGAAAACAAGATTAATATTTATAGCGGGGAGTTTAGGATTTATGGATAAAAATCAAAAACAAAAAATTATTAGTTTTATGAAAGAATTATTAAACAGTAATGAAAAATTAGATTGTGGTAGCGCCTTTAAGATTGCTAAAAAATTTAATGTAGATATAGAAAAAATTGGTCAATTAGCTAATGAGAATAATATAAAAATTGATAATTGTGAGTTAGGTCAATTTGGACATTTAGATTTTGAAAAAGCAAAGATTGAAGTACTTAAGAGTATAGAACCTAGTTTAGATCAAAAGCGCAGAATTTTTTGTCAAGATGCTAGAGACATAGCTAAAGAAGGTTGTGGACTTAAGAGTATGCGTTCAGCTTTAAAAGCTTATAAAATTGATGTTAAATACTGTAAATTAGGTTGTTTTAAAGAAAAAAAAGGTAAAAAATTTATAGTAAGAACAAAAACTTGGATAGAAAATGCTGATGGAGACTTGCTTTTTGGAAAAGGTAAAACTGAACTTCTAGAGCTTATAGGACAAACAGGGAGTTTACTTCATGCTTCAAAGCTTATGGGAATAAATTATAAAAAAGCTTGGATGCATTTACAAATTTTGCAAAAAAATTCTCAAGAAATTTTAGTGAGTACAAGACAAGGACGCTCTAAGCAATCAGGTACAAAACTTACACCCAGAGCTATAGAATTGATGGAAAATTATTCTATCTTACAAAAAGATATTGAAGAATATGCTAATAAACGTTTTAAAGAATTATTTTTAAAAGAAAAAAAATAATTCTTTAAAAATTAAAATACAGACTCTACAAATATTTTTATAATTAATATTATTTTCTTGAAAGGCATGTTAGAATTAAAAAAAAATTTATTATTTAGGAGTTGTAGGATGTTTAAATCTTTAAATATAGGTTTAAAACTTATTTTTTCTGTGGCAACAGTTGTTGTTATTGGACTCATTGTTTTAATTTCTTTAATTACTAAACAAGTAAGTCAAAATATCACTGAAAATACAGAAGATATTCTTGCTTCTATTGCAAAAGAGTATGCTACGCAAACTCAAGGAATCTTTAGAGAAATGATTGTTTTAAATAAAAGTATTTCAGGTACATTAACAGAAATGTTTAGATCAACTTCTAAAGAGGATTTAGATATAGATAATATAACAAATATTATAATTAATACTTTTGATAATAGCGCTTATTCTAATTTTACTTATTTATATCTTATTAATCCTCCGCAATATTTTAAAGAAGAAAGTAAATTTTTTAATACTCAAAGTGGTAATTTTATTATGCTTTATGCAGATAGAGAAAAAGAGAGTAAAGGTGGGATAAAAGTTATACAAGCTACTAATGAAATAGCAAATTTACAAGTTGTGCAAGATATTATAAAACAAGCTCAATATGGAGAAAATAAAGTTTATATAGGTCGCCCTATAAGAATGAATTTAGAAGGAGAAGACTTTGATGCTATTAATATAGCTATGCCAATTTTTGATAAAAAAAATCAGGCTGTGGGCGTTGTGGGTATGACTTTAGATTTTTCAGCGGTTTCTAATTATTTTCTTGATCCTAATACCCAAAAATATGATGGGGAATTAAGAGTTCTTTTACGATCAGATGGTCTTATAGCTATACATCCAAATGAAACCTTAGTATTAAAAAATTTAAAAGATATTAGCCCTAATCAAAAGACTCAAGCAATTTATCAAGCCATGAATCAAGGACAAAGTGGAGTGTTTAATTATATAGCTTCTGATGGTGATGATTCTTATGCTGCAATCAATAGTTTTAAAGTTCAAGATAGTTCTTGGGCTGTAATGGTAACTGCACCTAAATATTCAGTTTTTGAGCCTTTGAAAAAATTACAATTAATTATTATTAGTGCTTCTTTAATTTTTATTTTTATTGTTTTAGGCGTGGTGTATTATTGTGTTAAAAAAATTGTTGCATCAAGATTACCTATTATTCTTAGTTCTTTAGAGTCATTTTTTCGTTTTTTAAATCATGAAAAAATTGAACCTAAAGCTATTGAAATTCGCACTAATGATGAATTAGGTGCTATGGGTAAAATTATCAATGAAAATATTGAAAAAATTCAAAAGTCTTTAGAGCAAGATCAAGATGCTGTAGATGAATCAGTTCAAACTGCTAAAGAAATTGAAAAAGGTAATTTCACTGTAAGAATTACTAAAAATCCTGCAAACCCTCAACTTATAGAGCTTAATAATGTTCTTAATAGAATGCTCAGTGTTTTACAAAATAAAATTGGGTCTAATATGAATGAAATTAATAGGGTTTTTAATAGTTATAAAGATCTTGATTTTAGTACAGAGGTGTTTGAACCTAGAGGTGAAGTTGAAATTACTGCTAATATTTTAGGCAAAGAAATCAAAGAAATGCTTATTGCTTCTTCCAATTTTGCTAAAGATTTAGCTCATCAATCAGAAGAATTAAAAAGTTCTATGCAAAAACTTACTGATGGTTCTAATGCTCAAGCTAGCTCTTTAGAGCAATCAGCTGCAGCTGTTGAAGAGATTAATTCTTCTATGCAAAGTGTGAGTGGAAAAACAGTAGAAGTTGCTTCACAAGCTGATGATATTAAAAATATTGTTAATGTAATTAAAGATATAGCAGATCAAACTAATCTTCTTGCTTTAAATGCTGCTATTGAAGCAGCACGTGCGGGTGAGCATGGTAGAGGATTTGCTGTTGTGGCTGATGAGGTAAGACAACTTGCAGAAAGAACAGGAAAGTCTTTGTCTGAAATTGAAGCTAATATTAATATACTTGTACAAAGTGTTAATGAGGTTGCAGAGTCTGTTAAAGAGCAAACAACAGGTATTGCTCAAATTAATGATGCTATTGCAAAACTTGAAAGTGTGACTAAAGAAAATGTGGAAGTTGCAAATGCTACTAATGGTATAACAAATGAGGTAAATCGTATAGCAGGTGCTATTTTAGAAGATGTGAACAAAAAGAAAATTTAACTTTTTTACCTCCTTGATTTAAAGACAAAAAAAGCAAGAAAAGATTATTATTGTCTTTATTGAATTAAGGAGGAATGATGAGAATTGATTGTAGAAATCTTGAATGTCCTAAGCCTGTTGTTGAAACAAAAAAAGCTCTTTGTGAACTTAAAGATAATGAAATTTTAGAGATTTTGTTAAATTCTACTATTTCTAAAAATAATGTTTTAAAATTTTTAAATTCTTTAAATTTGTATGCTGAGATTGAAGAAAATGATAATGAGTTTTGTATAAAAGTAAAAAAACAAAATATTGATTTTTCTAAAACTAATATTCATGAATATAAAGTTTTGTTTTTAAAATCGGATAAAATAGGTAGTGGTGAATTAGGAAAAAATTTATTTGTAGGATTTTTAAATACTTTAAAAAATATAGAAAATTTACCTGATAAAATTCTTTGTGTGAATGAAAGTGTTTTGATAAATACAGATAAAAATCATTTAGCATATTTAGCTATGAAGGATCTTGAAAATTTAGGGGTTAAGATCATAAGTTGTGGAGCTTGTTTGGAATTTTTTAAAAAGAGTAATGAGCTTGAAATTGGGCATATTGGTAATGCTTATGAAATTTTAAATGAGCTTTTTGGTAGGGCAAAAATTATTAGTTTATAGGAAAATATGGAATATAAAAATCAAAATTTAACACATTTTACAAAAGCGGCAGGTTGAGCAGCGAAATTAAGCCCGGGTGGTCTTAAAACAATTTTAAATTTCATGCAAACAAGTCCAGCTTTGTTAAGTAGTATCGGTAATAATGAAGATGCAAGTGTTTTTCAAATAAGTCCTGATTTGGCTTTAGTGCAGACTCTAGATTTTATCACTCCTATAGTAGATAGTGCTTATCATTTTGGTGCTATTGCTGCAGCTAATGCTTTAAGTGATGTTTTTGCTATGGGCGCACAAGTAATTAATGCTTTAAATATAGTGGGTTTTGATACTTTTAATCATGATTTAAGCCTTTTAAAAGAAATATTAGAAGGTGCTAATGATAAGGTAAGAGAATGTGGTGCTTTAATTGTAGGAGGACATACTATAGAGAGTAATGAGCTTTTTTTTGGACTTAGTGTTACAGGAAAAGTACATCCTAGACAATTTGTTGCTAATAATAGCGCAAAAGAAGGTGATTTAATCCTTTTAACAAAGCCTTTGGGAACAGGTATTTTAAGCACTGCTTTAAAAGCTCAAATTTTAAATGAAAAATATTTAAATTCTATGCTTAAAAATATGATGGCTTTAAATTATAAAGCTAGTCAAATTGCACTTAAATTTGGGGTAAATGCAATGAGTGATGTTACTGGCTTTGGATTTTTAGGGCATTTAAAAGAAATGTTAAATGATCATATTTCTTTTGCTATTTTTAAACATGAACTTCCTTTTTTAGAAGGAGTGCATGAGTATTTTAATATGGGTTTGATTCCTAAAGGAGCTTATAAGAATTTAGAATTTATGCAAGAATTTCAAACTCATTGTAATGAAGAACATTTGTTATTATGCGATCCTCAAACTTCTGGTGGGCTGTTAATGGCTATAGATGAAAATAAGGCTTTGCAGTGCCTTAAAAATTTAGAAGATGAGAATATTGAGGCTAAGATTGTAGCTCAGGCTGTGATTAGACAGGAATATAAATTTATTTTTAATTAATTTTTGTTACTTATATACTCATATATATCTTCATAAAATTTTTTTATTCCTTTTTTTAAAATGAATAATCTTATTTTTATTTTATTTATATTATTTTAACCAAAGACCTTATTTTATCATTAGGAGATTAAAAATGATACAAAAAGTTTTAGCTTTAGCTGAAGAATTGCAAAATAAAATACAAGTAAATATTTCCCATTCTGAAAAAGAATTTCATGCTAAAATGCAAAAACTTTTAAGTAATCCTAAAAATAAAGTTATGCTTATTGAATTACTTGATCGTTCTTTTAGATGTAGGGATAAAAAAGCAAGTTTTGAACTTATAGAATATACTTTAAATAAATACGGTATAGCAGATTTTTTTAGTGCTTTTGAAAAATTTTTACTTGTTACTTTTTTAAATTTTGGTAAATTTGTACCTAACTTAAGCGTACCATTTTTTGTAAAACATTTAAGAGAAGATACTAAAGCTATGGTTTTGGATGCAAATCCTAATGTTTTAAAGCCTCATATGCTTAAAAGAAAAGATCGAGATAATATTATTTTAAATGTTAATTTAATCGGTGAAGAGGTTTTAGGTGAAGCTGAAAGCAAATACCGTATTAAAAAATATGAAGAAGCTTTAAAATCAAATTATATTACTTATATTTCTATTAAAATCACTACTATTTTTTCACAAATCAATATTATTGATTTTGAGTATTCTAAAAATGAAATTGTTAAAAGACTTGATGATTTGTACGCTTTAGCGTTAGTAGAAGAAAAAAAACAAGGCCTGAGTAAATTTATCAATCTTGACATGGAAGAGTTTAGAGATTTAGAACTTACTGTTGCAGCTTTTATGGAAAGTGTGTCTAAATTTGATATTAAAGCAGGTATTGTTTTACAAGCTTATATTCCTGATTCTTATGAATATCTTAAAAAACTTTTTGTTTTTTCAAAAGAAAGGGTTTTAAAAGGTATGAAGCCTATTAAAATCCGTTTTGTTAAGGGTGCAAATATGGAAAGTGAAGAGACTATAGCAAGTCAAAGAGGTTGGGAGCTTCCTACTTTTTATAAAAAAATAGATACTGATAGTAATTATAATAAAATGCTTGATTTTGTTTTGCAAGATGATAATTATAAATATATAAATGTAGGAATTGCAAGTCATAATATCTTTGAAATAGCTTATGCTTATACTCTTATTCATGAGGCAGGAGCTTTGGATTCTTTTACTTTTGAAATGCTTGAAGGTATGAGTTTACAATGTTCTTATGAATTGTCTAAAATGCATGATTTAATTCTTTATGCTCCAGTTTGTGATGCAAAACATTTTAATAATGCTATTGCTTATCTTGTAAGGCGTCTTGATGAAAATACTAGTGAAGATAATTTTATGAGATATTTTTTTAATATAAAAGTTGGAGATAGTAATTGGAATGCACAAAAAGAACTTTTTTTAAATTCTTTAAAGGGCATTAAAACTCTTGATAATAGTACACATCGTACTCAAGATAGAAATAAAATTATAAACAATGTAAATACTACTTATGAAAGTCAGATTTTTAAAAATGAAAGTGACACTGATTTTATTTTAGAGCAAAATAGAGTATGGGCTAAAAATATAAAAGCTAAATATGAAAATTTACAAAATTATGATGTTATGCCTATAATTGGGAATTTAGAACTTGATAAAAATACTTTAAATATTTTAGAAGTTAAGGATAAAATTAAAAATAGATTAATAGGAAAAGCTTATTTAGCAGGAAAAAAAGAAATTGAACAAGCTCTTGAAGTAGCTAAAAATTCATCTTATGTGAAGAAAAGTTTTGATGAAATTCATTTTATTTTGTCTAAAGCTGCAAATTTAATGAGAGAGCGTCGTGGAGATTTAATAGGTTTAGCAGCTCTTGAAGTGGGTAAAACTTTTTTAGAAATTGATCCTGAGGTTAGTGAAGCTATTGATTTTATAGAATTTTACCCACATTCTTTAAAAATTTTAAAAGAGCAAAATAAAAAAACTCAATTTAATCCTAAAGGTATAGGTGTGGTAATTGCTCCTTGGAATTTTCCTATAGGTATTTCAGTAGGAACTATAGCAGCACCTTTAGCAGCAGGAAATGTGGTTATTTATAAACCTTCTTCGCTTTCAATTTTAACAGGTTATATGCTTTGTAAATGTTTTTGGGATGCAGGAATTAGTAAAGATGCTTTGATTTTTTTACCTTCTAAAGGCAGTGATATTTCTAAGCATTTGCTTATCGATAAAGCGATTAAATTTTCAGTTCTTACAGGAGGAGAAGATACCGCTTATGCAATGTTAAAAGCTAATCCAACTTTACTTTTAAGTGCTGAAACGGGTGGAAAGAATGCTACTATAGTGTCTAAATTTGCAGATAGAGATAGTGCTATTAAAAATATTATTCATTCTGCTTTTAGCAATAGCGGTCAAAAATGTTCAGCTACTTCTTTGCTGGTTTTAGAAAAAGAAGTGTATGAAGATGAAGAATTTAAAAAGACTTTAGTCGATGCTGCTGCTTCTATGGCAGTGGGGGATCCTTTTGAATTTAAAAATAAATTAGGCACTTTAGCTGATAAACCCAGTGTTAAAGTGGAAAAAGCTTTAAATGAACTTAAACCTTATGAAGAGTGGGTTTTAAAGCCCCAATTTTTAGATGATAATCCTTATTTAATGACCCCAGGCATAAAATATGGTACTAAAAAAGGTGATTTTACTCATATGAATGAGCTTTTTGTTCCTATTTTAAGTGTAATGAAAGCTAAAGATTTAAAAGAAGCTATTGAGATAGTTAATTCTACAGGTTATGGTTTAACTGCAGGTTTTGAAAGTTTAGATGAAAGAGAATGGGAATATTTTCATACTCATATAGAAGCTGGAAATATTTATATTAATAAGCCTACTACAGGAGCTATAGTATTGCGTCAACCTTTTGGTGGGGTTAAAAAATCAGCTATAGGGTTTGGTAGAAAGGTAGGGATTTATAATTATATTACTCAGTTTTTAGATATAAGTACTAATGAGACTGATGATAATTTACTTGATAATGATTTTATTAAAGCTTTGGAAAAAATAAAACTAAAGTTAAATAAAGAAAATGAAAAAACTTTAGAAAATGTTATTTTAATGGCTAAATCTTATGTTTATCATTATAAAAATGAATTTAGTCTTTCAAAAGATTATGTAAAAATACGTGGGGAGGAAAATCTTTTTTCTTACACCAAAATTAAAAATTTACTTTTTAGAATATGTGAAAATGATAGTTTGCAAGATATTTTAGGTGTGATTGTTGGAGCAAGTGTTTTAAATATTCCTCTTAGTATTAGCTATGATGAAAATACTAAAATGAATTTGGTAAAAGAATTTTGCAAGGCTTTAAATTTAAAAATTGATTTTTTTAATGAAAGCAAAGCAAAATGTATTTTAAATTTTAAAAAATTTGAAAGAATTCGTTATCATGCAATAGCTAGTGTAGAAGATGAAATTTATATACAAGCCGCAAAAGAAGCTAAGATTATTATCAGAGATAAGCCATTGTTAAATGGTCGTTTTGAGTTTTTATTTTATCATAACGAAAAAAGTTTAAGCATATCTTTTCATCGTTATGGGAATTTGGGTATAAGAGCACTTAATAAGGAGTAAATATGGAAACAGTTCAAATTAATACCCCAATAACAATAATGTTTGTAGCTTATGCTGCTTTAATGCTTTATATAGGTTTTTATTTTTATAGACAAAATAAAAATACAGAAGATTATTTTTTAGGTGGTCGTTCTATGGGACCTGTGGTTTCTGCATTAAGTGCAGGAGCTTCTGATATGAGTGGTTGGCTTTTACTAGGTTTGCCAGGAGCTTTATATGTTAGTGGTTTGGTTGATTCTTATATTGCTATTGGATTGACTATAGGAGCTAGTTTAAATTGGATTTTTGTAGCTAAAAGACTTCGAATTTATACTAGTGTTATTGCTAATTCTTTGACTATTCCTGATTATTTTGAGACAAGGTTTGATGATGATAAGCATATATTACGTGTAGTATGTGCTATAGTAATTTTAATTTTTTTTACTTTTTATGTATCTTCAGGGCTTGTAAGTGGAGCTAAACTTTTTGAGAGTACTTTTGGAATTGCTTATGAGTATGCATTAACTATAGGAACACTTATTATTGTAGCTTATACTTTTTTAGGTGGCTATAAAGCAGTTTGTTGGACAGATATGATTCAAGGGCTTTTAATGATGAGTGCTTTAATTATTGTACCTTTGGTAATGCTTTTTCATTTAGGAGGTTTTAATGAAGTTATATATACTATAAAAGAGCTTAAACCTCAAGCTTTATCTATGAAAGAAGGAGTAGGAATTATAAGTATTATTTCTGCACTTGCTTGGGGGCTTGGATATTTTGGACAACCTCATATTTTAGTTCGTTTTATGTCTATTCGTTCCACTAAAGATATTTCTAGTGCTACCTTTATAGGTATTTCTTGGATGATAATTTGTCTTTTAAGTGCTTGTTCCATAGGTGTTTTAGGTATTGCTTATGTGCATAAATTTCAATTAAATCTTAGTGATCCTGAAAAAATTTTTATTGTAATGTCTCAACTTTTATTTAACCCTTGGATAGCAGGGGTTTTACTTTCTGCTATTTTAGCTGCTATTATGAGTACAGCAAGCTCCCAGCTTTTAGTTTCAAGTTCTACTATAGCAGAAGATTTTTATAAAAAAATCTTTAAAGAAGATGCACCTGCGCAAGTTGTACTTAATTTGGGTAAAATTGGTGTTTTAATTGTGGCTATTATAGCATTTTTAATTTCTACAGATAAAAATTCAAGTGTTTTAAGCATAGTTTCTTATGCATGGGCAGGTTTTGGAGCAAGTTTTGGTTCTGTAATGCTTTTTTCTTTATTTTGGAGTAGAATGACTAGAGTAGGAGCAATTTTAGGAATAATAACAGGAGCTTGTATGGTGGTTCTTTGGAAAAATTATTTAGCACAATGGTTTAATCTTCCTATTTATGAAATAGTACCAGGATTTATAGCTGCTTCTATTGTTATAATTATTGCAAGTTTGCTTACTAATGTAAGATCAGGAACCAAAGCTGCTTATGAGAGAATGCTAAAAGAGCTTTAAATAAATATTCTCGCAAATTGCGAGAATATTGTTATGCAAAAAGATTAATTAAATAAGTATTTAAAGGTATTGCTACAATATCAATCAAAACAGCACCACATAAAGGTACAATTAAAAACGCTTGTTTAGAAACAAGACCATATCTAGCACAAGCTGCACTCATATTTGCTACTGCATTCGGAGTGGCACCTAAACCATGTCCCATAAGTCCTGCACACATGATGGCGCTATCATAATTTTTTCCACATAATCTAAAAACTATGAAAACTGCAAAAAATAATAAAGCTAAAATTTGTACCAATAGAGTGATAAAAAGAGGGGTAGCTACAGCACTTAATTGATTTATTTTTAAACTCATCATAGCCATAGTTAAAAAAATGCCAAGGCTTAATTCACTAATAGTATCCATAGTATATTGATTGATATTAAAAAAATTGAAAATATCATTGATATTTCTTACTATAATAGCAATTAACATAGCTCCAACATAGCTAGGTAAAGAATATCCACTAAGTTGTGTAAAATAAGAGCTTAAGTAAAATCCAATACACATAAGGCACAATATTAAAAATAAAGATTTTAAGAAATCTTTATAACTTGCAATATGAATTTCGTGTTTTAAAGGATCAGTATCTTTAATATCTTGATTGGTTGTGATTTTTAAATGGTGTCTATTAATAAGATATCTTGCTACGGGTCCACCTAATAAAGAACCAAAAATTAATCCAAAAGTTGCAGCAGCTAATGCTAAAACTTTGGCATTATTTAAATTACCTAATTCTTCAACCATACCACCAAATGCTATGGCATTTCCATGTCCTCCTTCTAGGGAAACAGCACCACATAAAATTCCATATAATTTATTTAAATCAAATAAGCTCATCATAGAAATACCGATAAAATTTTGCATTAAAGCCATAAACCAACAGCACCCAAGATAAATTAAAAGCATTTTACCACCTACTTTAAGGAGTTTAAAACTTCCACTTAGACCTATTATAGTAAAAAATGCTACCATTAATGGGGTTTGTAAACTTGTATCAAAATCAACTTGAATTTCAATAAAAGTTAAAAAATAGAGTATTATACTAACTAAAAATCCTCCTATAACAGGGGCTGGAATGCAAAATTTTTCTAAAATTAAAAAACGTTTTTTTAAAAACATTCCAAATAATAAAACTCCAATACTAAGAGTTAACACGCTTAAACTTTCAAATTTCATATTGCTCCTTTGCTTAATAAAAAATATACTAAATAAGCCACGAGTTTGGCTGTATGATTATCTATATCAAATCGAGGATTAAATTCACAAATATCTGCTAAAAAAACTTTATTACTTTGAAAAATCAGTCTTAATAAGGGTAAAATTTCTTTTAAACTAATGCCAAAAAGCGCAGGAGCACTTACACCAGGTGCAATATTTTGTGAAAATACATCCACATCTATACTAAGATAAATAAATTCATGTTGTTTTAAGAATTTTTCAATCAATTCTTGAGATTTTTCAAATTCAATATCTAATACATAATTTGCTTTCATATTTTCCATGGTTTGAAAAAGAGCTTGAGTGTTAGATAATTTATTTGCACCTAAACAAAGATAAGAAAAATTATAATTATTTTCTTTAGCATATTCGTAAGCTTTATAAAAAGAATTTCCAGAAGTATGTAAATCTTGTATTCTTACATCAAAATGTGCATCAAAATTGATAATTCCCACGCTTTTTTTATAATCTAAAAGTGCTTTAATAGGTCCTAAAGAGCTTTCATGTCCGCCACCTAAAATTACTCCATAATGATTGTTTTTTAAAATTTCTAAACATCGGTGATAGAGTAAATGATCACCTGTTTCTAGTGTATCGAAATTCTCAATATCTCCTAAATCATCAAAATTGAAATTATCATGTATAGCAAAATTAGCCATATGATTTCTTATGATTTTTGGAGCTAATTCGCTACCTATTCTTCCATGATTTCTTTGTACTCCTAAAGATGAGCAAAATCCTAGTAATTTGTTATTTGAGTGTTTGTTTAAACATTTAAATAGTCTTTGATGAATGATTTCATCACCGTCATTTCTTCCTTGCCACATTATTCCTCCTTTTTGGTTTAATTACTATACTAAAGTGTTTTTTAATATTTTTTTACACTAGACTAATATAAAATATTCTTGTGTATTTTAGTAACAAAGATTATTAATTTAAATTTATAAAAATCTTTATATTTGATTTTTATTTAAATATTTAAGCTTGTTTTTAATTTATTTGATTTGTAAATTGTAAAAAACAAGAAGTGTAGTATTTTTATAAATTTAAGATTTTATTATACTTGATTTTTAAATTATAAAATGAAATTTTATTGTAAATTTTTAAGGTTTTTGAATTAGAAATCTAAGTGTTGGACCATCTTGATCAATTTTTAAAACCTTAAAGCCATAGTTTTTTGCATCTTGAGGTATAGAATTAATGCTTTGTGGACAATCACATAGTGCTTCTAAAATATCTTTGCTTTTTAATTGTTTTAAAGCTTCAAGCGTTGCAATAGCAGGATATGGACAAGGTTCACCTTCTAGATTTAAAGTATAATTTATGTTCATTGATTTAATCCTTATTTATGTTTTTTAAAATTATTTAATAAATGTTTTTTATATATTAAAATAAAAATAAACATGAAGGTAAATAAAATAAGATTTAGAATAAATCCATTTAAATGACCCAGTTCATTTAATAAATTGATTTTTATCCCATGTTTAAATAAGGTAGGTAAAAAATCATAAGTTAAGGCTAAGATCATGGTTCCTAAAATATTTGCTAAGCCTACTATTATAAAATGTACTTGTCCTTCAAGGGCGCGATAAGCCCATCCGCATTCGCATCCACCAGCAAACACTATGCCAAAACCAAATAAAAAGCCTCCCAAGGCTAATGCAGGGGAAAGTTCTAAGGTTTTGCTATTGTGTCCTTGTGAAATAAAAATGAAAGCAATAATTGAAGCTAATATCATAGCTATGATTGCAGATTTAATGGCATTATCTCTTCCAAATAAAAATAAATCTCTAAAACAAGAAGTAAAGCAAATTTGTCCACGCGCAATGAAAAAACCAAAAATAAAACCAAATACAAGTGCTAAAGTGAGTAAATTATTTTGGTTTTCTATTTTTAAAACAGTATTGGTGATAAAAAGATAAAATACCCAAAATAAAAAGATTATAAAAAATGCTATGCCTATGATAAAATAAAGTTTTGCTCTTTTTTTATTATAGATTAAAGGTTTATTGATTTTATTCACACATTGTAATTTTGCTTTGGGTTTAAAAAAAGAGTTATTGCAAATTTTTACACCAAAATAAATTCCTAAAATCATAAAAAAAGTAAAAAACCAAGTATGTAAGGAAAAATAAGGTAAGCCTGTAAAAAAGTTTGCTAAATTACATCCAAATGCGAGTCTTGCTCCATATCCTGAAAGAATTCCACCAAATATGGCTTGAAATACACGTATTTTGCTAGCAGGCAAACGCCATTTTATTTTATTTGCTAAAAGTGCAGCAATAAAACATCCTATAAGCATACCTATAAGCATTAATCCATCAGTTCTTGTTAGAGGATTTCCATTTAAGTTTTGTTTTTGATAATAAGAAAAATTGTTTAAGTTTATACCTAAAAGTTCTAAAAACTCTCCACCCCAACGTGTCATTTCTCCAGTAACTGCCCATACGCTACCAAAAACTCCAAAATATATTGCACTTAAGATTCCAAGTATAATTATAGTGCGTGAATTATCCCAAAAATTAATTAAATATTTATGTTTAAAAGAATTCAAAGAAAGTCCTAAATTAAATGTTATATCAAAACTTGATACTAAAATGCAAAAATTATAACTTAAATACAATATAAAGTCAAAGTTTTATTTTTATTAAATTTTATAAATTTATTTTGTTTTTCATGAAAAATAGCTATAATTAGAATTTTGGAAGATTAGCGTATCTGGTGATCGCCACTGACTTCAAATCAGATGAAAGGGTAGTTGACTATTCTTTGGGGAGTTCGATTCTCTCATCTTCTCGCCAATAGAGTAAAATCAAGGAAATTTATGAATAAAGCAGACATTATTGTCGGTATCCAATGGGGTGATGAGGGTAAAGGCAAGATAGTTGATAAATTATGTGAAAATTATGATTTTGTTTGTAGAAGTGCAGGCGGACATAATGCAGGACATACTATTTGGGTTAATGGAGTAAGATATGCGCTTCATCTTATGCCAAGTGGTGTTTTGCATCCAAGATGTATTAATATTATTGGAAATGGGGTTGTTGTTTCACCTGAAGTTTTGATTGCTGAAATGGCTCAATTTGAAAATTTAAGAGGTAGATTATATATTAGCGATAGAGCTCATTTAAATTTAAAACATCATTCTTTAATAGATATTGCAAAAGAGAAACTTAAAGGTAAAAATGCTATTGGAACAACAGGAAAAGGTATAGGACCTTCTTATGCAGATAAAATTAATCGCACAGGACATAGAATAGGAGATCTTTTAGAGCCCCAAAGGCTTTGTGAGGCTTTGATTAAAGATTTTCAAATCAATAAAGCTTTTTTTGAAGTGCTTGAAATTGAAATTCCTGATGCTGAAGAAATGCTTAATGATTTAAAGCGTTTTAGTGAAATTTTAAGTCCATTTATTACTGATACAACAAGAATGCTTTGGAAAGCTTTAGATGATAATAAAAAAGTGCTTTTAGAAGGTGCTCAAGGTTCTATGCTTGATATTGATCATGGAACTTACCCTTATGTTACAAGTTCAAGTACTATTTCAGCAGGTGCTTTAACAGGACTTGGTTTAAATCCTAAAGAAGTGGGTGATATAATAGGTGTTGTAAAAGCGTATGCTACAAGAGTAGGAAATGGAGCTTTTCCTAGTGAAGATAAGGGAGAAGATGGAGAAAAAATTGCACAAATTGGTAAAGAAATTGGCGTAAGCACAGGACGTAAAAGACGTTGCGGATGGTTTGATGCTGTTGCAGTGAGGTATACAGCAAGGCTTAATGGACTTGATGCTTTATCTTTAATGAAATTAGATGTTTTAGATGGTTTTGAAAGAGTAAAGATTTGTTATGCTTATGAATACAAAGGTATGCAAATTGATTATATGCCAAGTGATTTAGAAAATGTTAAACCTGTTTATGAAGAATTAGATGGTTGGGATAAAGTGTTTGGTATTAAAGATTATGATTTATTGCCAGAAAATGCAAAAAAATACATTTTAAGACTTGAAGAACTTGTTGGAGTTAAGATTAAATATATTTCAACAAGTCCTGAAAGAGATGATACTATTATTTTATGAAAAGCAAATACGAATCTGTTTTAAAAGTAAGAAAACAACAACTTGATAAAGCACAAAACAATCTTAATAATGCTAAACAAAGACAAATGCAAAATGAACTTGCTTATGAGTTTGCACGTAAAGAGTGCGAGACTTTAAGTGCCTTACCAAAATCAGGTTCTATTGCACAATTAAGATCAAATTTGAATATGGCTCAAGTTGGACGTGAAGCTTTAGCAAGAGCTAAAGAAAAAGTAGAACTTTCTAAAAATGAAATCAATCATTATCAATTTTTATATAAAAAAGCGTATTTAGATTATGAAAAAGTAAAATTTTTAAAAGCAGAAGAACTTAAACAAAAACAAAAAGAACTTATTAAAGCTGAAGGGAAATTTTTAGATGAAATTGCAATAAGTCGTTTTTTTAAAGGAGATAAAAATGAGTAATAAATTGGTATTTTTATTATTATTTTCCAGTGCAGTTTTTGCTACACAAAATGATTGTGAACAGTATTTTGAATCTAAAAAAGCACAAATTGAACTTCAAACAAGAGAATTTGATGAAGCTAGACAATCTTTAGAGGCTTATAAAGCTTCTTTTGAAACTTTACAAAAAGAAAAACTTGAAATTTTACAAAAAAAAGAAGCAGAAGTTAATGCAACTTTAGCAAAAATTGAACAGTTAAAACTTGAAAATGCAAGACTTTTAGAAGAGCAACAAAAAATTTTAAGCTCCATTGAAAATAAGACTCAAGGCAGGGTGAGGGAAATTTATTCTCAAATGAAAGATAGTGCTATTGCAGATGTCTTAAGTCAAATGGATCCAGAAAGTGCAAGTCAAATTATGTTGTCTTTGCAATCACGTAAAATTTCTGGAGTTTTATCTAAAATGGATCCTAAAAAGGCTAGTGAACTGACTTTACTTTTGAAAAATTTAGATAATAATTTAAGTAATTAAACACTTAAATTTTTCATTTTTAACATTCTTTTACCAAAAATAAGTTATTATTTTATACATTATTAAATAAAAGGTTTTTAAGATGCGTATAAAATTGCCACATATTCCTTATATTGCAAATAAAATGATGTTAGATCTTGCACATTCTTCTTTTGTTGAAATTAAAGATCAATTAGAAAAACTTAAAGTTAGTATAATCGAAGTTTTAGAAAATGATATTTTAAATGAAAAAAGATTAGATGAAAAAGTTAAAGAGCTTTTAGAGCAACAAGAAGATGAAATGGAGTTAATGCAAATAGATCGTAAAAATATGTTTTGGCTTGTAAAGAAAAAATTAGCTCCTGAATTTGGCGTAATCTTAGATTCTGAAGACCATCATAATCATTTAGCTCATCAAATTTTAAAAGAACTTATAGAAAATGATTATATTAATTTTATAGTAAGTGAAAATAGAGTGAAAAATCTTATTTTTTCAAGTATAGAAGCTTATCTTAAAATTTATGAAAAACTTGAAGATGAGGTTTATGAAAAAATTAGTAATTATAAAACAAAACCTATTCCAGGTAGTGAAGAATATGAACTTATATTTGAAAAACTTTACCAAGAAGAGCTTAGAAAAAAAGGTATGTTTTAATGAAAGCTTATATTTATTTAGAAAATGATATTTATTTGAGTGCTAAAGCTTTTGGAAAAGGTGGAACTTATTTTGGAGAACTTGTTTTTAATACTTCTTTAACCGGTTATCAAGAAATTATTTCTGATCCATCTTATGCAGGACAATTTATTGTTTTTTCTATGCCAGAACTTGGTATAGTAGGAACTAATGAAAATGATAATGAAAGTAGGGCTATTTTTGCTAGTGGTATTTTAATGCGTGAACTTAGTTCTACTTTTTCGAATTTTCGTGCTCAAGAAAGCTTGCAAGAATATTTAGAAAAATATGGAAAAATAGGTATTTATGAGTTAGATACTAGATATTTAGTAAAAATGATAAGAAATAATGGGAATTTAAGAGCAGTTATTTCAACTGAAATTTCAAATAAAGAAGATTTAAAACTTGCTTTAGAAAAATCTATGAAAATTGATGAGATTAATTTTATAAAAGAAGTGAGTACTAAAAAAAATTATTCTCATAAACAAGGTGTTTGGAATGCCAATTTGCAAAAATTTAACGATGCTAAAAGAAGTGCAAAAAAAGTTGCTGTTATTGATTATGGTGTAAAAATAAATATTTTAAATGAGCTTGTAGAAGTTGGTTTTGAAGTAGAAGTATATCCTTATAACACTAAAGCAGATGAGTTGATTGCTTTGTATAAAAAAGGTGAAATTCAAGGTGTGTTTTTATCTAATGGTCCAGGTGAACCAAAAATTTTAAAGCAAGAAATTGCAGAAATTAAAAAATTAGCTGAGGCTAAAATTCCTATGCTTGGAATTTGTTTAGGACATCAGCTTTTAAGCAATGCTTTTGGTTATGAAACTTATAAAATGAAATTTGGGCAACATGGAGCAAATCATCCTGTGATTAATCTTGATACAAAAACGGTAGAAATTACTACTCAAAATCATAATTATAATGTTCCAGAGGAATTATCTCAAATAGCTATTATTACACATAGAAATTTATTTGGTGATAATGTAGAGGGTGTAAGATATAAAAATTATCCTATTATTTCAGTGCAGCATCATCCAGAAAGCTCATCGGGTCCTCATGAGAGTAAATATATTTTTAAAGAATTTATGAATTTAATGTGAATATAGATTTTTTAGCTATTATTGGCATTGCTTTTTTGTCAAGTTTTGGACACTGTTATTCTATGTGTGGCGGTTTTACCTTAGTTTTTATGAACCTAAATTCAAAACATAAGAATCTGTTTTTATTAACTTTTATTTATCATTTATTTAGAATTTTTGCTTATATTATATTAGGAATAATTTTTGGATCCTTTGGAAACGTATTAGCGCTTAATGCTAAGATTCAAAGTTTATCTTTTTTTATTCTTGGTATATTTATGGTGATTTTAGGTTTTGCTTTAATTTATAGAGGTAAAATATTATTTTTTATTGAAAAAAATACTTTTTTTGATTTTTTTATAAAAAAAATTATTAAAAAAAGTGCCCATTTTAAAGGACTAAAATCAGCTATAGTTTTAGGGTTTTCAAACGGTTTTGTTCCTTGCGGTTTAGTGTATTTTTTCATAGCTAGCGCAATGAGTAAACAAAATATTGTTGAAAGTATTTTAATAATGATGATTTTTGGAATATCAACTTTGCCAGCGATGTTGTTTTTTTTAAAAATTTCTCAATTTTTTAATAATTTTTTTAAAAAAATTTTTAATTATTTGTCATATGGCATTATTATTTGCTATGGTGTTAATCTTGCTTATATAGGCTTTAAGGCTTTTAAATGAAAGATTTTTTTGAAAAACAGTTTTTAAAAGCTCTTGAAAAAAATATGATTTTTTCAAGAGCTGATTCTGAAGGAAATCTAACTTTTGTAAGTAATAAACTTTGCAAAATAAGTGGTTATACTAAAAAAGAACTTATAGGGCAAAAGCATTCTATTTTTAAGCATCCTGATGTTAAACAGTGTTATGTTGAAGAACTTTTGGGAAAACTTTCATGTAAAAAACCTTATGAGGTAATTTTTAAAAATATTGATAAATCAGGTAAAACTTTTTATCTTGAGACCTTATTAATTCCTATTTTAAATAAACATGATAAATTAGTAGAAATTATAGCTTTTTCTCGCGATATTAGTAATATTTTTAAACTTAATGAAGAGCTTGCCTTTAATCATGCTAAATTACGCGAGCTTAGTATAAATCTTGAAGATACCATTAAAAAACATAAACAAGAATTTATTCAATTAAGTAAAAAATTTGAGAAAAAATTACAAATTGCTTTGGAAAAAAATGAACAAGATATTAAGATTGTTTATGAAGAAATTTTAAAATCTTCATTAGAGCAAATGATTTGTGATATAGCACACCAATGGAGGCAGCCATTAAATGAACTTGGCATTGCTATGTTTCAAATGAAGCAAAATCTTAAAGATGAAAAAGGATTTGCTGAAATTTATTCACAATCAAAAGATATGATTAAAAATATGTCAAAAAGTATTGATATATTTAGAACTTTGTTTAATAATAATAAAGGAGTGCAGCCGTATGTATTTGTAGAAGAAACTTTAAATAAAGCTTTAGAAATAATTTTTGAGATTATAGAAAAAAATCATGTAAAGATTAATATCATTTCAAAAAGAGATTATAAAGTTTTAGCATATGAAAATGGTTTAATAAGGGTTTTTATTAATTTAATTTTTAATTCCATAGAGGCATTTAAAAATAAAAAAAGAAAAATTATTACAATTAATTTTTTAGAATTTGGAAAAAATTATTTAAAAATTAAAATAAAAGATAATGCTGGTGGTATCGATAAAGAAAATTTAGATAAAATCTTTCAACCTTATTTTACAACAAAACATCCTAGTCAAGGTATAGGAGTGAAGCTTTATATAAGTAGACAAATTATTGAAAGTTTCCAAGGAAAAATAAAAGTTAAAAATGAAAAAAATGGAGCTTGTTTTGAAATATTTTTAAAATTAAAATAAAGGAAGGAGTTAAAATGTTGCAAGATCGCAAAGATTTAATAATACTAGTAGTAGAAGATGAAGCTAAAGCTAGAGAATCATTAATAAATATATTAAGTAATCGTTTTAGTAAGGTAATAGGAGCTCAAAATGGAGACGAAGGATTTAAAAAATTTAAAAAATTTAAACCAGATTTAGTTATTACAGACATTGCTATGCCTATTATGGATGGTCTTGATATGGCACGAGAAATTAAAGAAATTTCAAATGACGTGCCTATAGTAGTTTTAAGTGCATATTCTGAAAAAGAAAGACTTTTACGTTCTATTGATATAGGTATAGATAAATATTTAATCAAACCTATTGATATAGAAGAATTATTTAAAGTTTTAGATTCTTTAGTGGATGAAAAAATTGAAGTAAATATGCTTGTAAAAATTTCTAAAGAATATCAATTTAATAAAACAAAAAGAACTTTAATTCATAATGGAGAAGAAATTGTTTTAACTAAAAAAGAATTGGCTTTTGTTTCTTTGCTTTTAAAACAACCCGGAGTTTTGGTTTTACATGAAGATATCAAGAAAAATGTTTGGATTGGTGAACATGTAAGTGATACAGCCGTAAGAACTTTTATTAAGAGGATAAGAGATAAAGTAGGGGAAGAATTTATTAAAAATGTACCGAGTCTAGGATACAGAATAAATATAAATAAATAGGAGTTATTTAGCCTTAAAATAGGCTATTGCAAATCATTAATAAAATGATTATTTTAAGAAAAAATGTATGATTAATATTCTATAATATTTTTTCGTTATTAAAATTTTTAAGGAGAAAGTTGATGCACCCAGGTAATGCATTAAATTATGATTATACGATTGCAAAATATTTTATGTTTGCAACTATATTCTTTGGTATTGTTGGTATGGCTATAGGTACTCTTATAGCTTTTCAAATGGCATATCCTAATCTAAATTATTTAGCAGGAGAATATAGTACTTTTTCAAGGCTTAGACCTCTTCATACTTCAGGTGTGATTTTTGGTTTTATGCTTTCAGGAATTTGGGCAACTTGGTACTATATAGGACAGCGTGTTCTTAAAGTGAGTATGATTGAATCAAGGTTTTTAATGTTTATAGGCAAATTACATTTTTGGCTTTATATTATAACTATGATTTTGGCTATTATATCTTTATTCATGGGTATAACTACGTCTAAAGAATATGCTGAGCTTGAATGGCCTTTAGACATTCTTGTTGTTGTAGTTTGGGTTTTATGGGGAGTAAGTATTTTTGGTCTTATAGGAATTCGCCGTGAAAAAACTTTATATATCTCTCTTTGGTATTATATAGCCACATTTTTAGGTATTTCTATGCTTTATCTTTTTAATAATATGGAAGTGCCAACTTATTTTGTTACAGGAATGGGTAAATGGTGGAATAGTGTATCAATGTATGCGGGTACAAATGATGCTTTAGTACAATGGTGGTATGGACATAATGCTGTTGCATTTGTATTTACTGTAGGTATTATTGCTCAAATTTATTATTTTTTACCAAAAGAAAGTGGTCAACCTATTTTCTCTTATAAACTTTCTTTGTTTGCATTTTGGAGTTTAATGTTTGTTTATCTTTGGGCAGGTGGTCATCACTTGATTTATTCTACTGTGCCTGATTGGATGCAAACTATGGGTTCAGTTTTCTCTATAGTTTTAATTTTACCTTCTTGGGGTTCAGCAATTAATATTTTACTTACTATGAAAGGCGAATGGGGTCAACTTCGTGAGAGTCCATTGATTAAATTTATGATTTTAGCGTCGACTTTTTATATGTTTTCAACACTTGAAGGTCCTATTCTTTCAATTAAATCTGTAAACGCTTTAGCACATTTTACAGATTGGATTCCAGGACATGTTCATGATGGGACTTTAGGATGGGTTGGATTTATGACCATGGCAGCACTTTATCACATGACTCCCAGAGTTTTTAAAAGAGAACTTTATAGTAAATCTTTAATGGAAATGCAATTTTGGATTCAAACTACAGGTATAGTGCTTTACTTTACTTCTATGTGGATTGCAGGTATTACTCAAGGTATGATGTGGAGAGCTACTGATCAATATGGTAATTTATTATATAGCTTTATTGACACTGTGGTGGCTATTATTCCTTATTATTGGATTAGGGCTATTGGTGGATTATTTTATCTTATTGGTTTCTTTATGTTTGCTTATAATATTTATAAGTCAATTGTTTGCGGAAGAGTGCTTGATAAAGAGCCAAAAAGCGCTTCGCCTATGGCAGCATAAAAAGGAGAAAATATGTTTAGTTGGTTAGAAAAAAATCCATTCTTTTTTGCTGTAGTGCTTTTTGTTGTTATTGCTTATGCTGGTATTGTTGAAGTTTTGCCTAATTTTGCTGAAAATGCAAGACCTATTGAAGGTAAAAAGCCTTATACGGTTTTACAACTTGCAGGACGTGCTATATATATTAAAGACAGTTGTAATGCGTGTCATTCTCAACTTATCCGTCCTTTTAAATCTGAAACGGATCGTTATGGTATGTATTCTGTAAGTGGTGAATTTGCTTATGATAGACCTTTTCTTTGGGGTTCAAAAAGAACAGGGCCTGATCTTGCACGTGTAGGAAATTATAGAACAACTGATTGGCATGAATATCATATGTGGGACCCAACTTCTGTTGTTCCAGATTCTATTATGCCTTCATATAAACATATGTTTAAAAATAGTGCAGATATAGAAACTGCTTATGCAGAAGCTTTAACTGTAAAAAAAGTTTTCAATGTTCCTTATGATAGTGAAAATGGGACAAAACTTGGATCTTGGGAAGAAACTCAAGCTTCTGTTAAAGAAGAAGCTCAAGCTATAATCGATCAAATGAAAAATCAAGAAGTCAAAGATGCTTTTGCTAGAGGCGAAATTAAAGAGATTGTTGCTTTGATAGCTTATTTAAATAGTTTAAAGTAGGACAATGGAAAATTTATTGATAGTCTTTAATGTGATTAAGAATTTACTCACATTAAATTTAACAGTTATTCAAAGACATGAGTGGGAAATTTTTCAAGGTTATGGATTTTTCGGGCTTGTAATGTTTTTATCAATAGGATTGTATTTTTATTGGTATCACTTATATAGATCAGAGAAAAAAGGTGAAAGAAATTATGAAAAATACGCTAACCTTGTTTTAGAAGATGATATTGATGATAGAGTATTAGAAAATAAAAGGAGTGCTTAATGCAATGGTTAAATTTAGAAGATAATATTAATCTCTTATCTTTAATTGGAGCTATTCTTATTGTCTTAATCACATTGTTTGTTGTGAGTAGGATGTTTAAACAAATGAAAGAAAAAAAAGGAGAATCAGAACTTAGTAAGGATAGCTGGGATGGAATAGGAGAATATAAAAATCCTATTCCTACTGGCTGGGCTATAATATTTCTTTTAACCATTGTTTGGGTTATTTGGTATTTTTTATGGGGATATCCTTTAAATTCTTTTTCAAGTATAGGCCAATATAATGAAGAAGTAACGAGTCATAATGCAAAATTTGAAGAAAAATTTAAAAATTTATCCACAGAAGATAAAATAGCAATGGGTCAAAATATTTTTCTAGTTCAATGTTCAGTTTGTCATGGTATTACAGGTGATGGAATCAATGGAAAAGCTCAAAATTTAAACATTTGGGGTAGTGAAGAAGGTTTGGTTGAAGTGATTAAAAAAGGTTCCAAAGGTATGAATTTTCCAGGCGGTGAAATGCCTAGTGCTTCTGATTTAGGTATAAGTGAAGAAGATATTCTTGCTATTGCAGCTTATGTGGCTAAAGATCTTTCAGCTATTAAAAAAACTGCAAATGAAAATTTAGTAGCTAGAGGTAAAGAAGCTTATGCAACTTGTGCTGCTTGTCATGGTGAAGATGGAAAAGGTCAAGATGGAATTTTCCCTGATCTTACAAAATACGGTTCTGCATCTTTTGTAGTAGATGTTTTAGATAAAGGTAAGAACGGCTTTATAGGAGCGATGCCAAGTTTCCCAGGATTTAATGATATTCAAAAAGAAGCTGTTGGCGAATATGTAATTTCTCTTTCAAGAGGTGAGTGATGGAAAATACAAATAGAAGTGTGTTCTCAGGTGTTATGGGTATGTTAATTGTTACAGTGATATTACTTGTGATTTTAGCTGTTTTAACGATTTGGGGGCTTAAATCTCAGCAAGAAGTGATGCAAAAACCATATCAACTTAAAAATATAGAAAATGTAAAAATGCTAGGTTCAAAAGAGCAAGATTATAGAAGTATAAAGGAAGCCCAATGAATAAAACTTTAGAGTATTTAATCGTTATTGGTTTAGTTGTTACTGCTGCAATTACTGCTTGGTCGGTTTTAACTGTAAATCACCTTCACATAGGATGAAAAAAATATTACAAGGTGGCTTTTTAGCCATCTTTTTATCTATTTTGTTATTCTCTAAAGCTTTTGCTCTTGATGCTGTGCTTTTTAATGAGAATGTTTTAAGCCAAAAAGTAAGTAATGAGATTAATCTCATAGGAAAAGAACTTTATGAGAAAAGCGGTATTTTTGTTGGTGTTGCTATAGGAGATAAAACTCAATTTGAGACCTTATTACAAATACAAGAAAAGCTTCCTAAGTCTCATATTTTACTTCTTTTATCTAAAGATTCTCATAGGGTGGATATTGTAGGTTCAAAGGGTGCTTTAGCTTTAATTGATAAAGAAGCCATACTTCATCCTTATCCTGGTACAGGATCTATTTTACCTATATTGGCTACAAATAAAGGTGATATTTATAATGCAGCTATATTAAATGGTTATGCTGATATTATAGAACGTGTAGCAAAATCTAAAAATATAAAGTTAGAGCATTCTATAGGTAATGCAAATCGTGATACTATAAATATTTTAAGGATAATTATTTATGGATTTATTTGTTTTGCTTTATTGTATTATGTACAAAGAAGAATAAAAAGGAGAAAAATTGACAAAAGTTAAAAAAAGTTTTTGGCCTTATGGCATTTTATTATCACTTTTAGCTATAAGTATTGCTTGTATCGTGACTATTTTTATTGCGAGCCATTATCCTGTATATGAAGATGATTTTTATTTTGATTCTTATCAAAATGTTGAAAATAATTTTAATGAAATACAAAAACAACAAGCAAATTTTGATAGATTTTTTAAAGTAAATTTTAAAAATGATAAAAAGATTTTTGTTGGTGAAAGATCTGTTTTGGCTTATGAGGTGGATAGAAATTCCTATACTGCAAATTTTAAAATTTCCCCTTTAGAAAATTTAAATCCCGATAATTTAAAAGTTCAAATTCTTCTTACAAGACCTTTTACTAAAGACTTTGATCAACACTTAAATGCTGAAATTAAAAATGGTATATTAAGCATTGCTTTGCCTAAATTAGAAGAAGGTAGATGGACGCTTAAATTAAAGATTAGTGCAAATGATCAAACAGTAGGATTTTTTACTTATGAATTAAATGCTAAATGAAATTAAGAATTTTTAGTTCCTCAAGGCAAATTAGAGAGTATTATAATCAAAATAAACAAAATAATGCTTTATTAGACCATGCTATTAATATAAGTGATTTTTTAGATAAAGTTTGTTTAAGTAATTTTCATAAAGCAAGCTCTTATGAGAGTTTGCTTTTAATGCGAGAAGCTTGTTTAAAAAGCAAGGATTTGGAAAAAAAATTAGGAATTTCAGCAGATTTTTTTATTTTTTTAAAAAATAATGAATATCTTTTTTCTTTTTTTAAAGAATTAAGTTTAGAGAAAAAAAGTATAAAAGATTTGAAAAATAATGATTATTATGCTACTTATAATGAACACTTAGAAATTTTAGATACGGTGTATCAAAATTATCTTGATTTGCTTGAAAAAAATTCTTGTTATGATACTCTTTCTTTACCTAAAAAATATAGCCTTAATAAAGATTTTTTAGATGAGTATGAAATTATAGTTTATAATTTACAAGGTTTTTTAAGTAAATTTGAAGAAGATTTATTGAATGAAATTTCTCAATTTAAAGAGATAATTTTAAGCTTTAAAACTAGTAAATTTAATCTTGAATACCTTGTAAAACTTGATTTTTTAAAAACATTTAATTTGAAAAATAATACCTATTATGAGATTAATCTTTTAAAAAAAGAGCTTTTAAAAGAACAAAGCATTAAATCTAGAAATTCTAATATCAAACTTAAGTCTTTTGAATTAAGAAGTTTGCAATGTGCTTTTGTAATGGATGAAATTTCTCATTTTGTTCGTAAGGGTTTAAAACCTGAAAATATTGTTGTTATTACTCCTGATGAGAATTTTTGTGATTTTTTAAGACTTTTTGATAAGTATAATATGCTAAATTTTGCACATGGAATTAGTATAAAAGAAACTTTATTTTACCAAAAATTGAAAGCTCTTTATGAGAGTGCTAATAATATTTCTTTTGTTTATAAGGATCAAGAAAATTATTTTGAAGATATGCAAATGAGTTTTGATTATCACAATACACTTTTGCATTATTTAAAACTTGATTTTATAGAATTTAAAGATAAATTTGATGAAGTGTGTTCTTTTGAATATTTTAAAAAGCTACTTGATTTATTTTTAGAAAATGAAAAACAAGAATTGATTTATTTGGTGCAAAAAGAACTTTTTTTTATTAAAGATTTATTAAAAAATCAGTCTTTAAAACTTAAAGAATTAATTGAACTTTTTTTTATGCAAATTAAACAACTTACCCTTAGTCATGTAGGAGGAGGTAAGGTTACAGTAATGGGTCTTTTAGAAAGTCGCGGGCTTTGTTTTGATGGGGTGATTTTGGTAGATTTTAATGAAGAATTTATTCCAAAAAGAAGTGTGAATGAACTTTTTTTAAACAATGAAATACGCAAAAAAGCAGGACTTATTACTTATGATAAAAGAGAGAATTTGCAAAGGTTTTATTATGAAAGTTTGATTAAAAACGCTTTAGAAGTAAGTATTTGTTTTGTGCAAAATGAAGAAAAAAGCAAATCACGTTTTTTAGATGAATTGGATTTTCATTTTTTTAATGAAGAGTATATAAGTGAAGAAGCTTATCTTGATGCTTTAAAATTAGATTATAAGGGTATTAAACCTAATTTAACTCCTTTAAAAGCTCCTATTTTAAAACATAATCCTTTTGAATATCCACTTTCTTTTAGCCGTTTTAATTTATTAGAGAATCAAAAAAGAACTTATTATTATCGTTATATTTTAAATTTGGATGAGCCAAGAGTTTTAAATGAAATAAATAAAGCAAAAAATCAAGGCAATTTTATTCACAAAATGCTTGAAATTTATTATAAAAAATATCAAAATAATGATTTTGATATAAAAATTTTTACTCATTTATTAGAGCAAGAATATAAAAACTATAATATCACTAAGCTTGATCTTGAAATATTTAAATTAAGATTTTTAGACTTTGCTAAAAATGAAAAGAAACATTTTTCAAAAGGATATTATGTGCTTGATACAGAATTGCAAATGAATAAAATCTTAAAAATTGGAACAGATATGATTGAACTTAAAGGGACTATTGATCGTATTGATCGTTTTGAGGGTGGAAACTTAATCCTTGATTATAAGAGTGGAAAAATACCTGATAAATCTTATCAACTTGCTTTTTATCAAGCTTTATATGATGAAAATGCTAATGCGAGTTTTTATGATTTAAAAAATATGAAAATTTTAGATCAAAAGGCTAAAAATTTAGATGAATTAAAGCAAAGATTAAAAGATTTGATCCTTGAAAGTAAGGAAGAAATGGAATTTGAAAATAAAGAAGATCAATATTGTCCTTATAAACTTATTTATAAAAAAGAATTAAAATGATTTTTAAACCTTTTTTAGCTCTACAAGCAAGTGCAGGAAGTGGGAAGACTTTTGCTTTAAGTGTGCGTTTTATAGCGCTTATTTTAAAAGGTGCTAAGATTAATGAAATTTTAGCTTTAACTTTCACTAAAAAAGCAGCTAATGAAATGCAAAAAAGAGTGATTGATACTTTTTTAAACTTAGAAAAAGAAAGCAAGATAAGCGAATGTCAAGAGCTTTGTAAGCTTTTGGACTTAGATAAAAAAGAACTTATTCATTTAAGGGATCTTAAAAAGGAAGAGTTTTTAAGATTTGAGCTTAAAATTAGTACTTTTGATGCGTTTTTTGCCAGGATATTGCGTGTTTTTGCTTTAAATTTAGGATTGAGTAGTGATTTTATTCTTAGTGAAGAAAAGCTTGATGTAGGAGAAATTTTTTTAAAACTTTTAAATTTGGAGGAATTAAAAGCTTTAGCTTATTATGTTAATTCAACCAGTGAAAAAGAAAATTTTTTTAATGAACTTGAAGATTTTTATAAAAATGCATATTTTAAAACTTATCCTAAAGTTTTAAATCCTTCTAAGGATTTAATTAATAGGCTTTATGTTGAGCTTAGATCTTATTGTTTGGGTTTAAATTCTGTAAAACATTATACTGATTTATGTAAAAATTTTAAAAGCGAAGAATTAGATTTGGCTGAGTTTATGCAATCAAGCTTGATGAAAAAATTTGAACAAACACAATATTTACAAGATTTAGACCATCAAGATCTTAATTTTAAAACTAAAAGACTGGAGTTAATTCAGGCTTTAAATGTTTATGCTAAAGAACTTGAATATTATAAGATTGTTAATTTGATGAACCTTTTAAAACATTATGGTGAAGCTAAAAATATACTTCATAAAGATAAAAATATTTTAAATTTTAGTGATTTAAGTAAAAGGGTTTATGATCTTATTAGAAGTGATTTTAAAGATATGATTTATTTTCGTTTAGATGGTTTTATTTCTCATTTATTGATTGATGAATTTCAAGATACAAGCGTGATTCAGTATCAAATTTTACGTCCTTTGATTAGTGAACTTGTTTCAGGTGAAGGGGTGAAAAAAAAGCGTACTTTTTTTTATGTAGGAGATAAAAAACAAAGTATTTATCGTTTTCGTCAAGGCAAAAAAGAATTATTTGATTTGTTAAAGCAAGATTTTCTTCAAATTCAAAGTGATAGTTTAAATACGAATTATCGTTCTAAAGAGCTTTTGGTTTCATTTGTTAATAAAACTTTTAAAGATAAAATTAAAGGCTATAAAGAACAATTTGCTTTAGAGAGTAAAAAAGGTGGATTTGTTCGTGTTGTAGAATCTAAAGAGCAAAAAGTTAAAAATCAAGCTCAAGAGATTAAAGAACAAACCTTAAAAGCTTTACTTGGGCAAATCAATTTTTTAAAATCTAAAAATATTTCTTATGATGACATTTGTATTTTATGTTGGAAAAATAATGATGCAGATATGGTTTTAGATTTTTTAAAAGAACAAAAAATTCCAGCATTTACTCAAAGTAATGTTTTGCTTGAAAACAAGGCTAGCGTAAAACTTGTTTTAGAATATGCAAAATATTGCATTTTTTCAGATGCTTTTTATTTGGTGTTTTTAAAAGAACTTTTAGGTTTTCAACCCCAAAAAATTCATCTTGATTTTTCAAAAAATACTATGGAAAATGTACTTATTTTGATAAAAGAATTAAGACTTGATTTAAATGATAGGGCTTTAATTCAATTTATAGAATATGCTAAAACCAAAGAAAATATTTTGCAACTTTTGTTTGAATCTTGTACTTTGAAAATAGTTGGTGAGCAAAATATGGGTATTAGCATCATGAGTGTACACAAATCTAAGGGTTTGGAATTTAAACATGTGATTTTACTAGATAGTCTTTCTAAGTATAATCAAAATAACGAAAATATAATGCTTGAATATGATATAAATGAAGGTTGGCAGCTTCATATTAAAGATAAGATAAGATCAATAACTAAAGAACCTACTTATGCTTTGTTTATGCAAAATATTATGCAAGCAAATTATGAAGATGATATTAACAAACTTTATGTAGCTTTTACAAGAGCTAAAGAAAGTTTGATCATTATAAAAAGAAATGAAACTTGTGTTAATAAAAGTTTTCCAAGCTATTTTATGGGTGAATTTTTAAATATAAATGAGCAAGAAATAGGGGAATTAAAGCAAGAAGAGCAAGCATTTGTTGCTAAAGCACCCATGCTTAATAAATTACAAGAATTTGAAAAAATTGCCCCTCAAGAACTTCAAAGTGAAGATAAAATTGATACTAAGCAATTATATTTTGGAAATGCCTTTCATTTTTTTATGCAAAATTTAAAACTACCAAAGGGTGAAAATTTTATAACACTTATGCAAATGTGTAAAAATCAATTTAGACATTTTTTAGATGAAAAAGAATTTGAGAAATTGTTTAAAAGGATTAAGATTTTATTAAATCAAGGAGAATTTCAAGCTTTGATTGAAAATAAAAAGCTTTTAAAAGAGCAAGTTCTAAGTTTTAATGGAGAGATTAAACGTTTAGATTTGCTTGCTATGGATGAAAAGCAAGCTTTGATTATAGATTATAAAACAAGTTTGACTATGATTGATAAAGACAAAGAGCAAGTAAAGCATTATAAAATTGCTATTAGTGAAATTTTGCAAAAGGATGTAATAAAAGCTTTTATAGTGTATTGTTTAGAGGATGAAGTTAAAATTTTAGAAGTATAAGCTTTATTTTTTCTTAAATTAAGTAAAAATTAATACTATTTTTTATACAATCACATTTTAAATTTTTGGCAAAGGTAAAAAATATGACAAAGATAACAAAGCCAAACGAAGTAAAACGAGAATGGATTGTTTTAGACGCAGAAGGTAAACGCTTTGGTCGTCTTTTAACTGAAGTAGCAACAATTTTAAGGGGTAAAAATAAAGCTTGTTTTACTCCAAATGTAGATTGTGGTGATTATGTAATTATTATTAATGCTTCAAAAGCCGTATTTACAGGTGCTAATAAGGCAGAAGATAAACTTTATCATAGGCATTCAGGATATTTTGGAAGTGTAAAAAGTGAAAAATTTGGTGATTTGCTAGAAAAAAATCCTGTAAAATTATATAAATTAGCGGTTAGAGGTATGCTTCCTAAAACGAATTTGGGCAGAGCAATGCTTAAAAAATTAAAGATTTATGCGGGTAGTGAACATCCGCATACTGCACAAATTGCTAAAGAAGGAAAATAATTATGGCAACAATATATGCAACAGGTAAAAGAAAAACTGCTATTGCAAAAGTATGGGTAAAACCAGGTAGCGGTAAAATTAGTGTTAATGGTGTTGATTTAAACACTTGGCTTGGCGGACATGAGGCTATTAAGCTGAAAGTGGTTCAGCCTTTACTTGTGACTAAGCAAGAAACTTCTATGGATATTAAAGCAACAACTTTAGGCGGTGGTTATAGTGCTCAAGCTGAAGCTTTAAGACATGGTATTTCTAAGGCTTTAGCAGCTATGGATGCAGATTTTAGGGCTTTATTAAAACCTAAAGGACTTCTTACTAGAGATAGTAGAACAGTTGAACGTAAAAAATATGGACGTCGTAAAGCAAGAAGAAGCCCTCAGTTTTCTAAACGTTAATTTTTTAGGTGGTTTATATCCACCTTTTATATTTTTTATCAATTTCATTCTTTATTTTTTATATTCTATGATATACTTTTAAAATCAGAATTTTTAATTTATCAAAAATAATGAAAGGTTTCTTATGAAAAAGTTATTGTTGTGTTTAGGCTTAGCTAGTGTTTTATTTGGTGCAGATAACAATGTGAAATTTGAGATTACTCCAGCTTTAAATTATAATTATTTTGAAGGTAATATAGACATGAAAAATCGTTATGCACCAGGTGTTAGACTTGGATATCATTTTGATGATTTTTGGTTAGATCAATTAGAATTTGGTTTAGAGCACTATTCTGATGTTAAATATAAACAAGCAAATAAAATCACAAATAAAACCACAGATATTACAAGAACTTATTTAAGTGCTATTAAGGGTATAGATTTGGGTGAGAAATTTTATTTTTATGGCATAGTAGGTGGGGGTTATGAGAGTTTTACACATGCTGAACATGCCAATAAAAGCGGTGGTTTTGGACATTATGGAGCAGGCGTGAAATTCCGTCTTAGTGATTCTTTGGCTTTAAGACTTGAAACTAGAGATCAAATCAATTTTAACCGTGCAAATCATAACTGGGTTTCAACCTTAGGTATTAGTTTTGGTTTTGGTGGAAAAAAAGAAGAAGTTGCACAAGAAGAAGTTCATGATCATAGTTCTGAGGTAAAATGTCTTGTTGAACCAAGAGAAGGTGCTTTATTAGATGAAAATGGTTGTGAAAAAACTATTTCTTTAGAAGGACATTTTGCTTTTGATAAAACTACTATTAATCCAACTTTCCAAGAAAAAATCAAAGAGATTGCCCAAATTTTAGATGAAAATCAAAGATATGATACAATCCTTGAAGGTCATACTGATAATATAGGTTCAAGAGCTTACAATCAAAAGCTTTCTGAAAGACGTGCTAAAAGTGTTGCTCAAGAGCTTGAAAAATATGGTGTAGATAAAAGCCGTATTCAAACTGTAGGCTATGGTCAAGATAATCCACGCTCAAGTAATGATACTAAAGAAGGTAGAGCAGATAATAGAAGAGTGGATGCTAAATTTATTTTAAGATAATGCATAAAACTATTTTATTTGATTTAGATGGTACTTTAATTGATTCTACAAATGCTATATTAAATTCTTTCCAAGGGGCTTTAAAAACCCTTGGTTTACATTCTAAAAATAATGAAGAAATTAAAAATCTCATAGGTTATCCCTTAGAAGAAATGTTTAAAATGCTTTATAAGCATGAAACTCATTTAAGTAAGGACTTTGTTTTAGCTTATGCTGAAGTTTATAAACAAATTTATTTAGAGCAAACTGCTTTATTGCCTAAAGTCAAACAAGGTTTAGAACTTGCATATGAGATGGCAGATTTGGGTATTGTTACAACAAAAGGCGGTAGATTTACCCCGATTTTACTTGAGTATTTAGGTATTAAACCTTATTTTAAAGTTTTAATTAGTCTAGAAGATGTTACCCATCCAAAACCTCATGCTGAACCTATTATTTTAGCCTTAAAAAGATTAAATAAAACTCAAAAAAATGCTTATATGATAGGTGATACTCTATTAGATATTCAAGCTGCAATAGCTGCAAATATTACTCCACTTGCTTTAAGTTGTGGTTATGGTAAAAACGATGAATTAAAAGCTTATTCTAAAGTATTTTCAAGTGCATATGAGGCTATAAAGTATATAAAATCTATAAAAGATTAAATCAATTTCAATTTTTGTTAAACGCCTTTTAAGAGAATTTATTGTAAATTGATGGCTAAAAATATTAATTTAAGGAAGGTCTCAATGGATAAAATTATGAAAACTATGGATGGAAATGAGGCTGCTGCATACGCTGCATATGCTTTTACCGAAGTCGCTGGAATTTATCCTATTACACCTAGTTCTCCTATGGCTGATTATACTGATATGTGGGCAGCTGCAGGAAAGAAAAATCTTTTTGGAGTTCCAGTAAAGATTGTAGAAATGCAAAGTGAAGCAGGTGCTGCAGGAAGTGTACATGGATCATTGCAAGCAGGATCTTTAACTACAACTTATACAGCCTCTCAGGGATTGTTGCTTAAAATTCCTAATATGTATAAAATTGCAGGACAGCTTTTACCCTGTGTTATCCATGTAGCAGCACGTTCTTTAGCAGCTCAAGCTTTATCTATTTTTGGCGATCATCAAGATATTTATGCAGCAAGACAAATAGGTTTTGCTATGCTTTGTTCTCATTCAGTGCAAGAGACTATGGATTTAGCTGGTATAGCACATTTAGCTGCTATTAAAGGAAGAGTACCATTTTTACATTTTTTTGATGGTTTTAGAACTTCTCATGAGATACAAAAAATTGAAGTGATGGATTATGCACACTTTGATAGATTATTAGACAGAGAAGCTTTGCTTGAATTTAGAAACAATGCTTTAAATCCAGAAAATCCAAAAACACGCGGAACAGCACAAAATGATGATATTTATTTTCAAACCAGGGAAGTAAGTAATCGCTTTTATGATGCCTTACCTGATGTTGTTAATGAATATATGCAAGAGATTTCAAAAATTACAGGTAGAGAGTATAAACCTTTTGTGTATTATGGTCATAGTGAACCTGATCGTGTTATTGTGGCTATGGGATCTGTAACTCAAGCGCTTGAAGAAGTGGTTGATTATCTTAATACAAAGGGTGAAAGAGTAGGAATTTTAAAAGTTTATCTTTACCGTCCATTTAGTTTAAAATATTTTTTTGATGTTATGCCAAAATCTGTACAAAAGATTGCCGTTTTAGATAGAACTAAAGAACCAGGAAGTCTTGGAGAGCCTCTTTATCTTGATGTAAAATCAGCCTTTTATGGAAAAGAAAATTGCCCTATTATTGTGGGAGGAAGATATGGACTTTCTTCAAAAGATGTTGATCCTGCTCAAATGATAGCTGTATTTGAAAATCTTAAGCTTGATAAACCAAAAGATGGCTTTACAGTAGGTATTGTTGATGATGTAACTCATACTTCATTAAACACAGGAGAAAAAATTTCACTCAGTGATGAAAGTACTATAGAATGTTTGTTTTATGGACTTGGTGCAGATGGAACTGTAGGGGCTAATAAAAATTCTATTAAAATTATTGGTGATAAGACAGATTTTTATGCTCAAGCTTATTTTGCTTATGATTCTAAAAAATCAGGTGGTTATACAAGAAGCCATTTGCGTTTTTCTAAAAAGCCTATTCGTTCAACTTATCTTGTTTCTACCCCACATTTTATAGCTTGTTCTGTTGCAGCTTATCTTGAAATTTATGATGTTTTAGCAGGAATTCGCAAAGGCGGGACCTTTCTTTTAAATAGTATTTGGAATACAGAAGAAACTATAAGACAATTGCCTGATGATGTTAAAAAAACTTTAGCTCAAAAAGAGATTAATTTTTATATTATTAATGCAACTAAATTAGCTCGTGATATAGGTTTGGGTAATCGTACTAATACTATCATGCAATCAGCCTTTTTTAAACTTGCAAATATTATTCCTTATGAAGATGCACAAAAATTTATGAAAGAATTAGCTTATAAATCTTATAGCAAAAAAGGTGATGCTATAGTTGAGATGAATTATAAAGCTATTGATATGGGTGCTGATGGACTTGTTAAAGTTGAAGTGGATCCAAATTGGAAAAATTTAGAAATTAAAGAAAAAGAACAAATTAACAATTATAAAGGTACTGAATTTGTTGAAAAGATAGTTAAACCTATGAATGCTGCTAAAGGTGATGATTTACCTGTTTCTGCATTTTTAGGTTATGAAGATGGAAGTTTTGAACACGGTACTACTGAGTATGAAAAGCGTGGTGTTGGAGTTATGGTTCCAAGATGGATAGAGGCAAATTGTATTCAATGTAATCAATGCGCTTCTGTTTGTCCTCATGCAGTTATTCGACCATTTTTGATCAATGATGATGAAATGTCAAAAGCACCTCATGGAGTAAAAGAACATGCTTTAGAGGCTAAGGGAACTAAGGGAGAGAAATTAAGCTTTAAAATTCAAGTTTCTCCGCTTGATTGTACAGGATGTGAGCTTTGTGTGCATGAATGTCCTACTAAAGAAAAATCTTTAGTTATGGTTCCGCTTCAAGAAGAGATAGATTTTGGTGAACAAGAAAATGCTGATTATTTGTTTAAAGAAATCACTTATAAAGATGATATTTTAAATAAAGAAAGTACTAAAGGAGCACAATTTGCTCAGCCTTTATTTGAATTTCATGGTGCTTGTCCAGGTTGTGGAGAAACTCCTTATATCACTTTAATTACAAGATTGTTTGGTGAGAGGATGATAGTGGCTAATGCAACAGGTTGTAGTTCTATTTATGGCGGTTCTGCACCTTCAACTCCTTATAGAAAAAGTGTAAAAAACGGACACGGTCCTGCTTGGGGTAATTCACTTTTTGAAGATAATGCAGAATTTGGTTTGGGTATGAAAATTGCTACTGAAAATACCAGAAATCGTATAGAAAATATCATGAATGAAAATATGCAAGAAGTACCAAATGCTTTAAGTGCTCTTTTTAAAGATTGGATTGCTAATAAAGACAATGGTGCTCTTTCAGTTGAAATTAAAGATAAAATGATTCCTATTTTAGAACAAAATAAAAATATCAAAGCTGTTCAAGATATATTAGAACTTAAGCAATACTTAAGTAAAAAATCTCACTGGATTTTTGGTGGAGATGGTTGGGCTTATGATATTGGTTATGGCGGGCTTGATCATGTTTTAGCAAGTGGAGAAAATGTTAATATTTTAGTACTTGATACAGAAGTTTATTCTAATACAGGCGGTCAAAGCTCAAAATCTTCTAGAACAGGAGCAGTAGCACAGTTTGCAGCAGCGGGTAAGCCTATACAGAAAAAAGATTTAGGGCAAATTGCTATGACTTATGGTTATATTTTTGTGGCCCAGGTTAATTCAACAGCAAATTATACTCATCTTATTAAAGCTATTACTGCAGCTGAAGCCTATGATGGACCATCTTTGGTGATTTGTTATTCACCTTGTATAGCGCATGGTATTAAAGGAGGACTTGGTTATTCAGGAGAGCAAGGTGAGCTTGCTACAAAATGTGGTTATTGGCCTCTTTATACTTTTGATCCTCGTTTAGAAGAACAAGGCAAAAATCCTTTAACTTTGACAGGAAAAGAGCCTGATTGGGATTTATATGAGCAGTTTTTAATGAATGAAGTGCGTTATAATTCTTTGAAAAAGTCAAATCCTAAGCATGCTGCTGAACTTTTTGATCGCAATAAAAAAGATGCTCAACGTCGCTATAGACAACTTAAGCGTATTGCTATGGCTGATTATAGTAATGAGGTTGAAAACTGATAAAATATATTTTTAGTACAATCTTATTTTTTAGCTTTTTAATAGCACAAAATGATTTTGAAGATAAGAAAAAATATACAGATTTTCTTAAGCTTCAAAATCCCTTCATAAACCCCACTTTTGAAAAATTACAAGCAATTAAAATTAGTGCTATCATGTTTGATAGAGTAAAAATAGATGATAAATGGTATAAAAAAGGTGATAGTATTGATGAAGCTATCATTAGCAAGATAGATACTCAAGAAATTAAAATACAATATGATAATTTAGAATTTGTTATTCCAATAAATAAAAATGGTAAGATTAGTATTAATTAGTTGTTTGTTTTGTTGTCATCATCTTTTTGCAATAGATTGTCAAAAACGCCTTTTTGATATTAGCATTAATGAGAAAGTAAGCATACAAGAAAGTCTTGATGAATTAGCAAGATATTGTTCTTTTAGCATTATTGTTAAGGATAAAATTGCTAAAGCAAAACTAGAAAATCTCCAAAATTCTGTTAATATCCATCAAATGAGTCTTGATGAAATTTTTAATTTTTTCATTAAGGAACATGATCTTGATTATGATTTTGATGGAAAAATTTTAAGAATTGTAGGTATAGATACAAAGATTTTTAAAATAAGTTATATTACTTCTGTTAGAGAGGGTCAAAGCATTACTAAAGCTTCTGTAGATTCAAAACCAAGACAAAGTGAATATGGGGGAGGTTTTAATGATATGGAAGATAATATGATTAAAAGTATGGAGAAATTTGATTTTTGGCAAAATATAGAAAAAGAGATTACTACATTATTGAAAAATTCTCATGAAAATTATGAGTTTAAACCCCCAATCATCAATTCTAATGCAGGTCTTATTATCGTTACGGGGACAAATTCACAACTTCAAAGTGTTAAAAATTATTTACAAAAATTAGAAAATCGTCTTAAAAAACAAGTTATTATTGATGTGAGTATACTTGCTGTTAATCTTAATCAAAGTCATTCTAGCGGGATTAATTGGCAAAATTTTAATATAGATTTTCATTCTCAAACAAGTAAGAATGAAAATTCTTTTATACAAATTCAAAATGGTCAGGGTTTTGTTAAAAATTTAGGTTTAAGGGCAAATTTAAATTTTGATTCTGTTATTAATTTTCTTTCTCAAAATGGTAAAACCAGTGTGCTTTCTAATCCAAAACTTATGGCTTTAAACAATCAACAAGCAATTATTTCTGTAGGAGATACCATAAATTATCAAGTTAAAGAAAGTTCTAAAGGGAATGAAAATGGTGTAATTATTAGTGAAAGTTATAATAATTATTCAGTTTTTATAGGTATTTTGCTTAATATCTTGCCTGAGATTTCTGATGATGGTAAGATTACATTAAGAATTAATCCAAGTTTGAGTGATTTTAAATACCCACAGGATAATAAAAGACAAAAAGAACCCCGTAACATTGCCCCTGATACTGTGCAAAAAAAGCTTTCTAGTGTAGTGCGTATGGAAAATAATCAAACTTTGATTTTAGGTGGACTTATTTCTCATGATAAAACTAATGATAATAATGCTGTAAATATTTTATCAAAACTTCCTATTTTTGGACCCCTTTTTAGGAGTGAGAATGTGCGTTCTAATACCACTGAGATTGTTTTTATCATCACTCCGAGTATAGTTGATTATGCTCATTTACCCAGTCTTAAAGATTTAGGATTTAAATATTATGAATAAGATCATTCCTTTTAGAGAAGCAATTTTTCATCAAATGGATAAGATTTTATCAAATAATAGGGCTTTGATTTTTTTATGGGGAAAAAGTGGGTGTGGAAAAAGTGTATTGTTGCAAAGATTAGCAAAAAAATATCAAATTGATTTTATTCATGAAATGTTTAAAGATGAGATTTTTTTAAAAGAAAAAATAGAGTTTTTAAAGCATAAAGGACAAAAATTAATTATTTTAGATGAAGTAGGAAAATATAACCACGATATGTTAGAAAATATTAGAATTTATAGTGATACTATGAGTTTTGTTTTAGCTTCACATAAGTATTTAAATCTTTTTAAAAAAGAATATTTTAAAAGTCGTTTAAGCGCATCTTTTGAACTTAAAAAACCTGATCTTAAAGAACTTGATGATTATATTAAATTAAAATTTGGGCTTAGTTTTTCAACATCATGTCTTAAAATTTTAAAAAAAATTGCTAAGGGGAATTTAAGATATTTAGATAAGACTTTAAAGACTTTTTGTGAGATTAATATTTATTTTGATAAAAATAAAACTCAAGAATATATTTTAAAACTTAGTGCTTTAGAAAACGGTTTATTAAGGTAGTATATGCAAGAAAGAATTGATGAGCTAGAGGCTAGGTATAAATATTTTTTGCTTAAAAAATATTTAAAATATTTATTTTTTGTGATTTTATTTTTTATAATAGGGTTGAGTTTTTTTGTGTTTTTGCAAAAATATAAGCAGCAAAAAAATATTTATCTAAAAGCACTAGAATATAAAATCAATTTAGAGCAAAAGCTTGCTAAGGCGCAAATTTTGCAAGAAAAAAATAAAATTGCTAAAGAAAGATTAAAGCCACAAATATTAAAAACAGAAGAAGAAAATACGAAAAAGATAGAAATTAATTCACGAAATTTAAATATTTCGCATTTGCGTAAATCTTTTTATGAAAATCCAAGTTATGAAAAGGCTTTGAATTTGGCAAATAAATATTTTGATATTAAAGCTTATAAAAAGTCAATATTTTGGGCTTTAAAAGCCAATGAATTAAATAAAGAAAAACAAGATTCTTGGTTGGTTTTTGCAAAAGCTAAAAGGGCTTTGGGAGAAGAAAAAGAAGCTCAAAGTGTTTTAGATGCTTATGTGAATTATTATGGTTTTATGGAGTTTAATGCAAGATAATATGGAAGCAATTTTTCAAGCTTATATTAATGATAACATGAGTCTTGATCAAATTTGTAAGCAATGCTCTTGTAGTGTGGATGAATTTTTTCAAAAATTAGCCCATTTTTATAAGATTGATTTTATAGATTTAGATCAGTATGATCATTTTATTTATGAGAATATGCCCTTTTCTTTATTTGAAAAATTTAGATTTTTACTGATTGAAAATGCGAATGGGTTTTTAATCGTTAGGTCTAAACCTTGTTCTTTAGAACTCTTAGAACAAGTTAAAAATTTTGTATTTTGTGAAAATATGAGTATGGTTATTGCCAATGAGTTAAAAATTACTAAAATTTTAAATCAAATTCGTATACAAGAAAAAATGAGTAAATTAAGCACTAAACTCAGGCTTGAGTGGCAAGAAAAAGAAAAAAAAGATGATCAAAGTTGCATTAGTCAAATTTTTGATTTTTTACTCAATGAAATTTTACCTTTTAATGCTAGCGATATGCATATAGAAGCAAGAGCTGATGATGCTTTAATTAGATTTAGGGTTGATGGTATTTTGCATCAATTGCTTGAGTGTCAAAAAGATGTTTATGAGGCTTTAGTTTTTTATATCAAATTTTTAGCTTGTTTAAATTTAGCCGAATCAAGAAAGGCACAAGATGGGAGTTTTACATTAGATTTTAAAAATGAAAAATATGATTTTCGTGTTTCATGCTTGCCTTTGATTTATGGAGAGAGTATTGTAATAAGAATTTTAAAACACAATAAAGCAATTTTAGAATTAAACAAATTGAATTTGGGAGATAAGAATTTACAAATTGTCAAAAATACCCTAAAACGTTCCCATGGAATGATTTTATTAACAGGTCCTACAGGAAGTGGTAAAAGTACAACCTTATATGCTTGTTTAAATGCATTAAAAAGTATAGAGAAAAAAATTATTTCCGTAGAAGATCCTATAGAGTATAAAATGCCTTTAGTCCAACAAATTTTGCTTAATTCTAAAGCCGGGGTTGAATTTAATAATATCTTAAGAGCAATTTTAAGACAGGATCCAGATATCATTATGATAGGGGAAATTCGTGACGAAGAAAGTCTTGATATAGCTTTAAAAGCATCTTTAACAGGACATTTACTTTTAAGTACCTTGCATACTAATGATGCTTTTTCTACTATTGATAGGCTTTTGGATATGAAGGCAAAAGCTTATTTAATAGCTTCAGCCTTAAGTCTTATCATAGCCCAACGTTTAGTTAGAAAACTTTGTCCTTGGTGCAAGCAAGAAAGTCAAAAATCTTATGCAGAATTTCAAGGAGATTTTTTTGAGGCTAAAGGATGTGAGTATTGTCATTATAGTGGATTTTATGGGAGAGAATTGATTGCTGAGTGTTTAAGCATTGATGAAGAACTATCTTGTGCTATAAGGGAAAATAAGGATAAAAAAACCCTAATCGAACTTGCTAAAAAACAAGGTTTTACAAGTATGTTTGAACAAGGTTTGCAAAAAGCTAAAGAAGGTATTACTAGTATAGATGAACTTTTTAGGCTTGTAAGATGAAATTTTATGAGATAGAATTTCTTAAAAATAATCACTCCTATAAACAAATCATAAGGGCTAAAAATTTAAATAGTGCTCAAGCAAAAGCCTTGTCTAGGAATTGGAAAATCATACATATTCAAGAATTTCAAAAGTTTCATTTTGTAAGATTAAAAGGTGAAAATTTTATATTCTTTTTTAAGGAATTGGCTTTATTGTGTGAAGCTGGTTTAAGTGTTCAAGAGGGTATTAAACAAATATATCTTGCGCGTTCTTGTAAAATTATAAAAAGGGTATTAGATAATTTAATTTTAGCACAAAATTTAAATCAAGCTTTTAAAAATGCTTATTTTGGACTAAACTCAGCAGAATTAGCTTTAATCCATATGGCTGAAAATACAGGAAAAATAAGTGAAGTTTTTAGACAAATTGCTAGTCTTAGGCAAAAAAGTATGGAGAATAAAAAACAAATTAAAAAAGCTTTAAGATATCCTATTTTAGTTTTTTTAAGTACCATTGGGGCATTTTTATTTTTAATGCTTTTTGTGATGCCAAATTTTAAAGATTGGTTTGAAAGTTTGGATGTGGAATTGCCACTTATTACGCATATCATGCTACAAAGTTATAATTTTTTAAAAATTTATGGAGTAGTGTTTCTTGCATTTTTTATTTTTTTATTTTTTACAATACTATTGTGTTATAAATATTTTGATTCTTTTGCATTGTATTGCGATTTTTTATTTTTAAAACTACCTTTATTTTCTCGTTTGATTTTATATAATCAAAACCATTATTTTTTTATCGTTTTTTCTCTACTTTTAAAGAGTGGAATTTCCATTTCCAAAGCTTTTTATCTAGCTAGTTCAGGGCTTGGAAATAGGTTTTTGATGTTAAAATATCAAAAAATTTTAGTTTTATTAGATGGTGGTTTTGAATTAAGTCAAGCTTTTAAACAAATGTATATTGTGGATTCTTTGGTCTTTTCTATGCTTAATATTGCCATGAAAAGTGCTAAATTAGAGCTTTTAAGCGAAGAAATTGCTAAGTATTATGAGCAAAAAAGTCAAAATATCATGGAGCAATTTTTAGTTTTATTAGAACCTGTAATGACTTTATTTGTAGCTTTTTTGGTTTTATTTTTAGCTTTGGGCATATTTTTGCCTATGTGGGAGCTTAGTGCTAAAATGCATTTTTAAAAAATCATTTAATATTCTAAGCCCCAAGATTTACCTACCACAAATAACTAAATTGAGCATAAGCAGTATGAGTAGTAGCATCTTTACTATTTTGAGCATTATAATTCATACTCATAATAAAGCTTTGATTTAAAGGCAGTATTAAAGAAGCATTTGCAAATCTTTGTATTCTTGCTAAGTTTATTTCATCTTCTACTTTAATAGTACCAAAGCGTGCTTTAGTATGTATAGTAGTATTCATATAAAGTTTAGCTCCTAATTCTATAGAAGTCTTTAAATAAGGTAACCAGTCTTTAAAATAAGCAAAGCTAGCCTTAGTAGAAAAAAGATTATTGATATTTTTATATATTCTTTCTCCTTTTTGTACACTAGCCCTACCTTTAATATCTTTTATACTATAAGCTTGCATATAAGATCCTTCATAACCTAAACCTATTTGAGGAGTAAGCATATGAGATCCTAAGATAAAATTCATTCCTAAATCTATACCTCCTCCATAAGTATAAGCATTAGGATTAGCACTAGCTTCATTATTGGCTATTTTCTTTAAGAACTCATTTTTAATAAAAGCTGCTTTAGCTTGAGCTTTAATATAGACTTCTTGATTATTGTCTGTATAAAATAAGGTATTAAAATATTTTATACCTGTATAATAAGTACGGTTTTTTACATCAAAATAATAAGAGTTCATCTTAGTATCTTCATAACCTGCATAAAAACTATAAGTTCCACTTTCTTTTAAGGTAGAATAAGCAAGTATATTACCTTTAATATGTCCTTTACTTTTTTCATTTAAAGAAAGTTCTACACTTTGAGAAGAAAAATAAGGTAGTATAACTAAGGCATGTTCTTTAATATTATCATGAGTATAAGTTTGTATATCACTTTGTATATAATCATTAATACTAGCATATAAATTATCTTCATTAAAAGTAAGATTAGTATTAAGATTAAAATGATTAGGATTAAAAGTTAAACTTAAATTCATATTATTCATTAAGCCATCTACAAAAGCATTTCTTTTAATGCTAGAAGCATTTAAAGATCTAAAGCTTGCTCCTATAATAGAAGCATTAAGATTAAAGTCTGTAGAGATTTTTCCACTTAAAGCATCATAGTTTAATATCATTTCTCCACCACCATTAGTTTTTATTTTTTTTATATTATTTAAACTTACTCCCTTAACAAGATTTTTAATATCATTAAGTTCATCCATATTAAGATTACCTTGATCAACTATAAGGTTTCCAACCATAACAGAATTAGCACTTTTTCCTCCTACTGTAAGGGTTTGGAGTTTATTATTACTTCCTGTACGTATAGTCCAAGAAGTGATATTAACACTACCACTTCCTTCATTGCTTATGTTATAGCCATCAGTATTTGTTCCTATAGAGCCAAAGTTATTAAGCATTAGGGTGCCTGAGCCAGAGTTTGTTATACCTCCACTTATGGTGGCATTTTCTTGGTTGGTTAGGTTTAGATTACCATTACCAGAGTTTGTTATACCTTTTGTTATAGAACCAGTGTTGTTAAGCATTACATCGCCTGAGCTTTCATTGCTAATATTTTCAATGCTAGCACCACTTTGGTTAGTTATCATTAAATTACCTGTTCCTTGATTTGTGATGCCTTGAGTTATAGTAGCACTATTATCAAGTATTACATTACCTGAGTTTGTATTCATGATAGAACCTGAGATGGTGGCACTATTGCTACCATTGTTTTTATTTTCTATCATTAAATTACCTGTTCCAGAGTTAGATATATTTCCTGTTACACTACCTTGGTTTTCTAGGCTAATGGTATTTGAACTTTTGCTTATGATATTACCTTCTATTTTTCCTTTATCTTTGTTTATTATGCCAGCTTTACCACTAGTTGAAGTGATTTGTCCTGATTCTTTTATAAGAATAGCTGCTTTGCTTTCTTCATCACTTTGTTGGCTTTCATCAAGGGAGCGGCGTTTTCTGCTTTTACCATTAGCATCAGCTTTTATGGTGCCTTCGTTGACTATACCACCTTCACTTCCTCCTTTAACTTCTCCAGCTACTATGATTTGACCTACGGTATTGTCTTTGCCAGTACCATTGCTATTCTTAACTTCTTGACTTTGTCCTATTTTTATCCCTGCTTGACCTCCAGAAACCTTGGCACCTTCTTGGATGTTTATTAAGCCTATAGAGACAGAAGTTTGCGTAGAAAAATCACCTATTACATCTACATTTATGGCATTTTTAGTCGCTTGTATGTCACTATTTTTTCCTAGAATGATATTTTCTATTTTTATGTTGTTATTGTTATTGGTTTTACCTTCTGAAATAAAAGTAATGCCATCTTTTTGTGCTTTTATAGTTCCATTATTGTAAAGATTAGTTATGCTACTTCTTGTTTCTATGAGTATACCTTGAGATTGTGAGTCAAGAGAGCCTGTATCGATAAGGTTTTGTACATTTACTGGGGTAGCATTTGGACTACGTATATCAATGGCTGCATAATTTTCATCTGTTGTAGTTGATTTTATAGTACCTGTGTTAATAAGGTATGTTATATCTCGAAATGTTCTTACACCTGATATTAAACCTGTATTAATAAAAGTATTAATAAATACTACGATTAAAACTTTCAAACCTTTGATTTTTCAAGGTTTGAGTTTTAAGTCTTATCTTGTGTGTCAAGATTGAGACAAAAAATAATTTAAATTACACTTTACGTAATTATAAATTAAAATAGCTTAAAAAAATATTAATTAAAATATACTTAAAAAATGAATTTATTTCAAAATAAAAAAATCTTTTTTATATATATTTATATTTATATAAATATATATTTTTTATTATTAAGGGTAAGTTAATTTTTTATTTATTATTTATATCCTTAATTTTCAATTAAAAATAAGGTATTATAGTCATTTTAAAGTGTGTCAAAAATGACACACTTTAAAATGACTATATAATTAAATATTTTATAAATATTATTTAATTTTTATTTATTTAAATCTGTTCTTTTGCCCATTAAATTATCTTTTCTCATTTGAAAATTAGCTTGACCGACATTATTTAAAGCCTTTGCTTTTTCATTGCTGATTTTTGCTTGAAGATATTGATTTTCTAGTGAATATCTTTCTTGTTTTAATTGCATTTTATGGTTTTGCTTTTCAGATTTTTCTTCTTCTTCATAATTTTGTATAATTTCTTTAATATCCCTATACGCTGAATTATCAGTATCTTCAAAGGCTAAAGGCAATATTTTAGAGGCTAGTTGAGGCATTATAGGCAGTATAGTTTTTATAATTTCTGCCCATGCTTTAAATCTTTCATCTCTTTTTCCTTCGGTTTTTGGAATATTTTTCAGTCTGATATCGTAATATTTTACGTTTATTTTATTTTTTATTTGAATTTCACCCTTTTCATCGCGTATAAATTCCCCATTTTCATTTTTTTGAATTTCATTTATGGTAAAATACCTTTCAAAATCATTTTTGTCTACTATCCTAAAAACTTGTTCGGCATCAAAATAGTGGCAAATTAAGCTTATAGCCTTTGCAAAGATCTCCTTTTCAAAACTTGTACAAGCTTCTATAAAGCTGTATAAAGATACAATTCCAGCGTTCTTTCTCTCAGTCATAGCATCACCACTTAAACGATTATTGGCTATGCCCAGCATTTCGTCATTAAATCCTGAAATTATTCTAGCGGAGTTTTTTTCTCTGCTTGTTTCTGACTTATTTGTATGATTTCATTGCTTTGTTTTTCAACTCTGATTTTTGATAATCCTCCTGATTTTACAGCTACAGCTGCATTATCAAGGTTAATATCTTGAGCAAATTTGTCAGGATCATCCACAGCATCGTTTTCAAAAATAATTTTAATAGATGAGAGCATATTTAAAATTCTATTTTCTGTAAAATTTATACTATCTACAATGGGTTTTAGATTTCTAAAAAAGCCATAGAATCGGGTTTTTATAATCTACTTTGAGTTTTTGGATAACATAGGGGTGATTTTTAGTTAAAAATGGGTTTTTTTCGTATTTGATAATGCCATAATCATCCCAGATATACCTATCCCATACCACATCGTTTTTTTCAGTGTTTTTGACCCAGCTTTCTGTAAAAGATATAATTTCTCTCCCATATGCATTTTTTAAAATTTTAAATCTATCTTTTAATTTAAAACAATTTTCAGCATCTTGTTTATCCATGAAAATCATATGGTGAAAATATTTAGCATCACTTGCATCCATACAAATGCTTAGGGGATCAATAAAAAAACAAAGAGGATTGATATTTTCCACACTAATAATTTTTTCGTTTTTGCCCAAAATATCTTTCTTATGCAGATTTTCGCACCACACCCTAGAAATTGCTATTCCAAGACAAAGGCTTAATTCGCTTTTTCTGCGTTCTTCTTCATATTTTTTTGTTGTTGATATGGTTTTAATAATATCTGTTAAAACAAGTGCTAAATCTTTATCCTCATATTGTTGGCCTTGTACTACAATATCTTGTTTTGAATTTGATTTAAAGCCTAAAATCTTATCCATAAGCATACCGAATATATTTTCAAATTGCGGAGGTTGACCCCTTTCTTTAAGTTGTGCAATCACATCATAAGGCAGTTGGTTCGCATGATAGTAATTGCATGCCTCTTCGTATTCTTTAAGTGCTAATAAATTTAATTCTTTGCTTTCTTTTAGCATATTTTTAAGTTCATATAATGTTTTTTTAGCCATTTTTTATCCTTGATTTTTAATGTAAATTTTATAAAAAAATAGACTTTAAAAATATATCTGTAATTTTATTTCAAAAAATAAATTATCAATATAATTTTACCCTTATAAAAAAAATATCCCTTTGGGTTTTTTAGTCCCCCTCCAATTATGAATTTTTAACCTTTTTTTAAATACAGAAGCCCAAAAAAATTTAAAAATCTAATAATTTATAGACTTTTTTTGAAATTTATAAAACCTATTTTTTATTTTTTAAAAAATAAAAAAAGGGGATTTTAATTTTTTTGACAAAAATTTTGTCACAAATTTTGTCACAGCAAAAAATATAATATTTTTAAACCTTGAAAAATCAAAGGTTTGAAAGTTTTAATCGTAGTATTTATTAATACTACGAACAAGATCGTTTAAATCAACATTATAGCTCTATATGAGTGAGTTCTTTTTACTTATCATTGTCGATTAAAAATACTTAAGAAAGATAGATTATGAGCAATTTAAATGTGGCAATGGTGCCAGCTTTTATAAGATATTCAAAAGATTTAAGTCCTATGGAAAAACTTATTTGGATTGAACTAAGTGTTAATATGAATGAACATGGATACTGCAAAGCTAGTCTTAATGACTTTGCAAAAGTATTTTATGTTAGCAAAAACACTATTTCAAGAGCCATTAATAAGCTTAAAAAATTGGACTTAATCGATATTGAAGAAAACTCGGGAAAAAAAAGAAAATTTTTAATTAAGAGGTTTAATAAGCATAATTTAACCTCTGAAGGTTTTAATTCATCTAAGAGTCATGATGAAGATTTAAAAAGCGATATTTTGCCTAAAAAGCTTGACGAAAAATTGTGGAAAGAATGGCTGATGCATCATAAGTGCAAGACTAAAAAAGACTACACAAAAATAGCTTTAAAAAGACTTGCAACAAGAATGCAAAAATTTTTTGATGAAGGAGTTGATGTTAATGATTTGATTAAAAAGGTCATAGAAAACAATTGGACGGGATTTTTGTTTTTAAAACAAGAAAATAAAACAAACGAAGATCTTATTAAATTAATCAAAAATCATGGATTTTATCTTAGTGATGTTATTAAAGCCCCTAAACGCAAATTAAAAGTTGGGAATGAATTTATAGAAGCTTTTTGTGAAAATGGAAAGTGGAAACTTAGGAGATTAAATGAGTAATTTTGCAAGTTTTATTGATGATTGTTTACAACGTTCATCTTATTCAGGTTTTGAGCTTGATTTGCTTGAAAGGCTTGTGAACTCCTTGCCGAAAAGGTGGTTAAAAGATTTTATCCAAGATGTTTACCTTGATAAATTAAATCTTAGCGGTTTTGGAAAAAGTCAATTTTCTTTACCAAGTATAAGAAAATATGTAGATTTTTTCTTTAAAAAAGATGCTAAATATAAAGCCTTAAAAACTGTAAAACAATATAAACAAAACCCTATCAGTTTGGATGAAAACATTAAAAAACTTATCGAAAAAAACATACAAATTAATGGTGATGGTCAATATTTGATTTCTGAACTTGAGTATTATTTTTATAATGAAATTACAAGTTGTGTTAAAGAATTAATTTAAGGAATATAAAATAGGAGAAATTATGTTAAAATGTAAAACCGATTTTATGTGCTCTAATTTTTTAGAGGATATGAAAATGAGTAAAAAAATTTATACTGTGAGAAATGATATCTTGTATGTGGATGTACAACTAAACAATAAGCGTTATCGTTTTAGCACAGGAAAAAAGGCTAGTTTATCTAATATTGATTGGCTTTGTAAAAATATAAATCAAGTGATCATTGAGCATGAAGAATTAAAAAGCCGTCCAAAATTTTGTGAAAAAAATAAAAACTATCTTTATGATTTTGCTATGCAATCTTTTGAAAGAAATATGAATTCTAGAAGAGAATTTACCACGATGGAATACAAGGCTATGTTTTTAAAACATATTTATCCATATTTTAAAAATAAATTAATGGAGGATATTAAGCCTGTAGACATTGCTTGGTGGCAAAGTGAGCTAGTTAATCAAGGACTTAGTTCTAAAAGAGTTAGAAATATAAGAATTGTCTTATCGTTTTTATACAATGAGGCTATAAGACTTAATTTAACATCTTTGACGCATAATCCTTGCACTTTGGCTGGTAAAATTCCTAATGCAAATAAGAGAAAAGATAAAATTAAACCTTTTAATTTAGATGAAGTTAAAAGGATTTTGTCTAAAAGCGATGAAGAGTTTAGACAAATGCTAATAATTTTATTTTTCACAGGCTTAAGAACGGGAGAAATCTTAGCGCTTAAATGGTCAGATCTTGATTTAAAAAATGCAAAATTATGTATTGAAAGAAATCTTAGAAGAGGTAAAATAACTCTAACAAAAACCGAAAATTCAGATAGGGTTATTGATCTTATGGAGCCTGTAATAAATGCATTTGAGTTTTTGAAATTAAATTATAAAAAACACGATGAGTTTATTTTTGTTAATTCTAAAAATGAAATTTTTTATGATGGCAGTTTTTTTGCTAAAAAGTTTAAAAAAATCGTAAGAAAAGCAGGAATTACAGGAAATAGGTTGTTTTACTGGACTAGGCATTCTTTTGCTTCTATCATGATAGAAGCAAAAATGAATATTAATTGGATAGCGAAAATGATGGGTCATTCTTCAGCAGCTATAACTTTAGAAAAATATAGTAGATATGTAGAAAGTAAAAATAATGATTTAGATAGCTTTGCTAAGAAAATATTAGTTTCTTAGCAACTAGCAACTATACTCTTAAGTTAATGTATTTTTTTGTCACACTTAAAAAATGCATGCGACAAAGAATTTTAGGCATTTTAAAAGCATTTTTTAGACACATTATAACTTGTGTCAAAAAGTCTTTAAAACAAGTAATATAGGGTATTAACTAGCTTTTTAAGCTTTAAAACTGTGTCAGAATTTGGTATATTTTATAATCCTTAATTAAATATAAAACTACCATTTTACCATGGTTGCGAAGGGGAGATTTGAACTCCCGACCTTCGGGTTATGAGCCCGACGAGCTAACCACTGCTCTACTTCGCGGCATGTAGTTGTACTATAAAGAATAAATAGAAGTGGATGGGGTAAAGGGATTCGAACCCCTGAATGACAGGACCAAAACCTGTTGCCTTACCGCTTGGCGATACCCCAAGATATATTTTTTTAAAATTGTGATTATAGTCAATTTTAATTTGTTTGTCAAGCAGTTTTGGTTATAATTTTAAAAATTTTCAAGGAATAAAAATGAATTTTGTTAGTGTAGAACAAGCAATAAAAGATTTACAAGAAGGAAAAATGCTTGTTATGGTGGATGCAGAAGATAGAGAAAATGAAGGGGATTTGATTTTTGCGGCTCAATTTAGCACTCAAGAAAAGGTTAATTTTATGATTAAAGAGGCTCGTGGTGTGGTTTGTGTAGCTTTAGATGAAAATTTAGCGCAAAAATTTGAACTTCCTTTAATGGTACCTCAAAATACTTCAAATCATGAAACCGCATTTACTATCACTGTAGATGCAAAAAATGCTACAACAGGTGTGAGTGCTTATGAAAGAAATATGACTATACAGCTTTTTGCAAATGATAATGCTACAGTTAATGATTTTGTACGTCCAGGTCATATTAATCCTTTAATCGCTAAAAAGGGTGGGGTTTTAGAACGTACAGGACATACTGAAGGAACGGTTGATCTTTGTAAATTGGCATGCTTAAAAGAAGCTTGTGTGATTTGTGAGATTGTAAAAGATGATGGTAGTATGGCAAGAAGGATAGATTTAGAAAATTTTTGTCAAAAGCATGGTTTAAATATGATAGCTGTAAGTGATCTTATTGAGTATCGTTTAAAACATGAAAGTCTTATTAGGCTTGAAGAAAAAAGTGAAAGTATTTTGGCTGGTTTTAAGGCGCAAAAATTTATTTTTCGCGATCATAATCAAACTCAGCACATAGCTTTTTGTTTTAAAGATATAAAAAAATGTGAAAATGTAAAATTTCATATTAGTGGGAGTGATTTTGAGCTTTTAACTTCAGATAAATTTTCAAAACTTTTAGATCAAATTCGTTTTCTTAGTGAAGAAGGTGGAATTATAGTCTTTATGCAAGGAGAAAAGTCAAGTGCTACCCAATATAAAAATTACGGGATAGGGGCTCAAATTTTAAGATATTTTGGTATAGAAGAAATTAAGCTTTTATCTCAAAGTTGTGATAAAGATTATATAGCTTTAAAAGGTTTTGGTTTAAATCTTAAAGCATGCAATTTTAATTAAATAAAGGAAAAAAATGACTCTAAAAGAACAAATTTTAAATGATATTAAAGAAGCTATGAAGCAAAAAGATGATTTTAAAAGAGATAGTTTAAGAAATTTAAATGCTGCTTTTAAACAAGTAGAAGTGGATGAAAGAATAGAGCTTGATAATGAGAGAATCTATAAAATTATAGCAAGTGAAATCAAAAAACGTCAAGATGCAAAAGAGCTTTATTTGAAAGCAAACCGTGATGATTTAGCTCAAAAAGAAGAACGAGAAATCACACTTTTTAAAATATATTTGCCCAGACAATTAAGCGATGAAGAATTAAATGTGTTTTTAAAAGAAATTATAGCACAATTAGGAGTTGAGTCTTTAAAAGATCAGGGTTTGGTTATGAAAGAAGCTAAGGCTAAGTTAGGATCAAGTGTAGAAGGCAGGAGGCTAAATTTAATGCTTAGAGAACTTTTACAATAATGGAGTATATATGAAAGAATTAAATGGTTCTGCAATGATTTGCGAAGCTTTAAAAGAAGAAAATGTTAAAATTGTTTTTGGCTATCCTGGTGGTGCTGCATTAAATATTTATGATGCAATTTATAAACAAAAATACTTCAAACACATTTTAGTGCGCCATGAGCAAGCAGCTTTGCATGCTGCAGATGCTTATGCAAGGATGAGTGCTCAAGTAGGAGTAGCAATAGTAACTAGTGGTCCTGGTTTTACAAATACTATTACAGGTTTGGCTACTGCTTATAGTGATTCTATTCCTTTGGTTTTGATTTCAGGGCAAGTGGCTAATTCACTCATTGGCACAGATGCCTTTCAAGAAATTGATGCGGTAGGAATTTCAAGACCTTGTGTTAAGCATAATTATTTAGTAACTTCTATAGAAGAATTCCCACGCATTTTAAAAGAGGCTTTTTATATTGCAAGAAGCGGTAGACCTGGACCTGTGCATATTGATGTGCCAAAAGATGTGAGTGCGACTTTGGGATTTTGGGAGTATCCTAAAAGCATTGTTATGAAAACTTATAAGCCTGTTTATAAAGGAAATTCTAAACAGATTAAAAAATTTGCAGAATTATTAAAAGAAGCTAAGAGACCTTTATTTTACCTGGGTGGGGGTTGTGTTAGTTCTAATGCAAGTGAAGAAATCAGAGAACTTGTACATTTAACAAAAATTCCTGCAGTTGAAACTTTAATGGCTCTTGGGGTTTTAAAAGATGATGATGTTTTTAATCTTAAAATGGCAGGTATGCATGGAAGTTATAGGGCTAATATGGCTTTAAGTGAATGCGATTTACTTGTAAGCATAGGGGCAAGATTTGATGATAGGATCACAGGAAAAACAAGTGAATTTGCTAAACATGCTACTATAGTGCATGTTGATATTGATCCTAGTTCTATTTCTAAGATCATTAGTGCACATTATCCTATAGTAGGAGATATTAAAGAAGTGCTTAAAGAACTTTTAAAAGAACTTAAAAAAGATGATTTTAACATAGATTTAAAACAATGGCATGAAACTTTAAATCGTTATAATGAACTTTATCCCCTTTCTTATGAAGATAGTGATGAAGTTTTAAAACCTCAATGGGTTATACAAGAGTGCGCAAGACTAGCTCCAGATGCAAGGATTATCACAGATGTGGGTCAGCATCAAATGTGGGTGGCGCAATTTTATCCTTTTAATTATCCAAGACAACTTGCAACAAGTGGAGGTCAAGGAAGCATGGGGTATTCTTTACCAGCGGCTTTGGGTGCTAAACTTGCAGTGGGTGATGAAGAAGTGGTGATTAATTTTGTAGGTGATGGATCGATTTTAATGAATATCCAAGAGCTTATGACTGCTTATGAATATGGCATAAAAACCATCAATATTATTTTAAATAATGCTTTTTTAGGTATGGTAAGACAATGGCAAAGTATGTTTTATAAAGAACATTTTTCAGAAACTGATTTGAGTGCGCAGGCTGATTTTGTAAAAATAGCACAAGGTTTTGGTTGTGAGGGATATCACATTTTAACAAAAGAAGAATTTACAAAAGCCTTTACTCAAGCTTTAAAAAGTCCTAAAACTTCTCTTTTAAATGTTGTAATAGATCGTTTTGAAGATGTTTTACCTATGGTGCCTGCAGGAGGTGCAATTTATAATATGATTTTGCCAAAGCCAAAGGATAAACAATGAGAAGAGTTTTATCAGTTATTGTACTCAATGAGCATGGGGTTTTATCGCGTATAGTAGGACTTTTTTCAGGAAGAGGATATAATATAGACTCGCTTACTGTGGCTCCTTTGGAAAATAAAGAATTTTCACGTATTAATATAGTAACTTCAGGAAATGAAAGAACTTTTGAGCAAATAGTTAAGCAACTTCATAAGCTTATTCCTACTTATAAGGTTATAGAAAGTGAAGAATTTATTGATAAAGAAATGGCTTTAGTTAAAATTCCTTTAAATGAAAATTTAGGTGGACTTGATGCCGTTTTGAAAGCTTATAATGGTACTATTGCAAATAGCAATGAAAATTTTTTATTTTTAATGGTTGCTGATGATGCTAATCGTATCGATAATTTTTTAAAAACAATTAAAAAATATAATCCTAGCGATATTGTTCGTAGTGGATCTGTATTGATGGAGATCAAATGAAATTAAGCGAAATAGTAGACTTTTTAAGTTTAGAATACCAAGGTGAAGATATAGAAATTACTGCTTTAAATTCTTTATTGAGGGCAAATTTTACCGAGCTTACTTATTGTGATGGTGAAAAACATGTTAAGGATATACCCAATACAGGTGCAGCTGCGATTTTAATATCTAAAGAGTATGAAAATTTAGTTCCTAAGGATACTAAGGCTTTAATTACTCAAAGTCCCCATTTAAGCTTTGCTTTTTTAAGCAAGCTTTTTGCTAAGCCTTTATTTAGCACACTTAAAGAGAAAAAACAAAATATTGCTAAAAGTGCAAAAATTATGCCAAATGTATATATAGGCGATAATGTTAGCATAGGTGAGCATGTAGTAATCATGTCAGGAGCTTATATAGGCGATAATGTTAGCATAGGAGATGAGAGCATTATCCATCCTAATGTTGTTATTTATAATGATAGTAAAATTGGAAAACAGTGCCATTTGCTTGCAAATTGTGTTATAGGAAGCGATGGTTTTGGTTATGCACATAATAAAAATGGCGAACATTATAAGATTTATCATAATGGTAATGTGATTTTAGAAGATTTTGTAGAAGTAGGAGCTTGTACTACTATAGATAGGGCAGTTTTTGATAGTACTGTTATCAAATCAGGCACAAAGGTTGACAATCTTGTTCAAATTGGACACAATTGCAATATAGGACAAAATTGTATTATTGTAGCACAAACAGGAATTTCAGGCTCTAGTGATTTAGGACGCAATGTCGTTATGGGTGGACAAAGTGCAACAAGCGGGCATTTAAAAATAGGTGATTTTAGTACCATAGCAGCACGTGGTGGGGTTAGTAAAAATTTAGAAGGTGGACGTGTTTATGGTGGTTTTCCTATTATGCTTCAAAAAGATTGGTTAAAGCTTCAAGCTAAAATAGCTATTCATTTTAAAGATAAATCATAAAATGAGCATAGCATCGCCATAAGAATAAAAACGATATTTTTCTTTCATGGCGAGTTCATAAAGTTTTAAGCATTGTTCTCTTCCTATAAAAGCTGAAACTAACATGATAAGAGTAGATTTTGGCAAGTGGAAATTGGTTAATAAATAATTTTGTCTTATAGGAGGATTATTTGGATGTAAAAACAGATCGCAAAAACCTTTGTTTTGTTTTGTTCTAGCGTAGTATTCTATGCTTCTTGTGACTGTTGTACCTACGCCTAAAATAGCTTGAGTAGAATCAATGACTTTGCAAGCATTTTTAGGAATGTTAAAAAACTCACTATGCATGTGATGATCTTTAATATTTTCACATTCTACACTTTTAAAAGTCCCAGCACCTACATGTAAGGTTAAATGATAAAATTTGTGTTTTTGACTGAGTTTTTTGAGTATATTTTGATTAAAATGCAAACTTGCTGTAGGAGCTGCTATGGCTCCCAAATTTTTTGCAAAAATACTTTGATAATCTTGCAAATCGCTATTTTCATCTTTTCTTTTAATATAGGGCGGTAAGGGTATGTGTCCAATTTTATCAAGGATTTGATAAAGACTTGAAGTATTTATGATTTTATTGTTTTGAAAAAACTGTACTTTGCGAAAGCCATTGTCTAAAAGTTCTATGATTTGTGCTTGTAAATTTTCTTGAAAATATAAAATTTCATCTTGTTTAACGCGTCCTTTAATTTGTACTAAAAATAAATCTTGAGTATGAAAGTTTTGGTGTAAAAAAAGTTCTATTTTAGCTCCGCTTTTTTTGGTCCCATAAATTCTTGCTTTAATCACTTTGGTATCATTAAAAAAAATAGCACAATCGGGCAAAAAATCTTGCAAATTTCTAAAAGTAGTATGGGTGATTTTACTATTTGCACGTTTAAAAACTAAAAGTTTTGTATCTTCTTTAGGATAACTTGGATAAAGAGCGATTAAGTCATTTGCTAAGTTATAATCATAGCTTGAAAGAAGTAAATCTTTCATGTGTTTTCTTCATCTTTAGATGCAGGATTTACTTTTTGAACGATTAAAATAGAAAGCCCATAGAGTCCACAAAGTGGTCCTGCCATTAAAAATTGAGATAAAATATCAGGCGGGGTCATAAAGGCTGAAAAAATAAAAATAATTAAAATGGCTATGCGTAAATGCCGTTTTAAAAAGCTATCATCAATAAGTCCTATTTTGGCAAAGAAAAAAGCAATTACAGGCATTTCAAAAGCTAAACCAAAGGCTACAACAACCTTTGTAAAAAAGTCTACATAAGTACCTATGGTGATTACAGGATTAAAGTCTTCATTTAAACCAAAATTGATTAAGAATTTAAAAGCTAAAGGAACTACCACAAAATAACAAAAACAAGTTCCTAAGGCAAACATAATACTTGCAAAACTGACAAAAGGCACTACAAGGCGTTTTTCATTATCATAAAGTCCTGGGGCTACGAATTTCCAAAATTGCCAAAAGATTATAGGTAGAGAAAGAATAAAAGCAGCAAAAAAACTGACTTTAATAGCAGTAAATAAAGCTTCTTGCACCTCTATAACATTTACATGTTTAGCAACTTCGGGTAAGACTGCTATAAGGGGAGCTTTTAAAATGTCTAAAATAAAGCTTCGAAAAGCAAAGCAGATAATAAACATCACAATAATACAAGCAACGCTTATAAAAAGACGCTTTCTTAGTTCTATTAAATGGGGTTTTAATTCTTCAAACATTTTTTTTCCATTTTTTATTTTTGTAAATCATGAAGATTTGCTTTTTCTTCTGTGTTAGATTTTTTTTCATTTAAATCATTTTGTATAGGTTCTTTTTTATCAAAAGTTAAATCCAGTTTTGTTTTATCTAAAATATCTCTTTTTAATTCATCAAATTCTTCAAAGCTAAGTTTTTTTCTTATGTTTTCATTCGCACTTGAAAATTCATCTTTGTATTTTTTAGCTTCTTCTTGAAGTTCATTGATACGTATTTCTTTTTCTATGCTTGATTTTGCATCATCTATATTGCGTTTAAGGGCTTTTAAAATTTTTGCTATTTGAACTATAGCTTCAGGAAGTTTCTCAGGTCCTAAAATTAAAATCGCTACAACTAAAATGACAATGATTTCACCAAAACTCATTATTTTATACTCTTTATTTTTTTAAAATATTTTACTTAAAAAACTTAAATTTAAGATGAGAGATACAAGGCAAGTTCATCAGCTATAGCAAAATTAGTATTAAAATATTTTTGATTTTTATGAAATATTTTTTTTTCTTTAAGCAAGATGTTGATTTTTTCTTTTTGTAAAGGATCAAGTTTTGTTTTATTAATGCCTATTATGCTTCTAAGACCTAAGAACAAATGTTCTAAATTTAAATCCTTATAGCTTAAGTTTTCTATGCTTCTAAAAGTAGGGTTTTGAATATAATCTTTTAAGGTTTTAAGCGTATAAAAACGTTGATTTTTATAAAATCCTACAGCACTTAAACCACAGGCTAGATAATTTTTTCCTTGCCAATAAGCAAGATTGTGTTTACATATTTTAGATTTGCTTTTTGAAAAATTACTGATTTCGTATTGAAAAAAACCAAGTTGTATGAGTTCTTTTATGAAAAATTTCATTAAATTAGGAGCATTTTTTTTAAAATGCTTTTTTTTGGCAAAAGCAGTATGAGGTTCTAAGCTTAAGGTGTAAGCACTTAAATGAGTGATTAAAGATTTGATATTTTGTAAATGTAAAAGTTCAAATTCAAGCATTTTTTTATTGTCTAATTTAGTATCATAAATTAAATCTATATTGACATTTAAAAATCCCGCTTTATAGGCATTTTCTAGGGCTTTAAAAATCATTTTTTGATCATGAATTCTGCCGAGGAAATGAAGTTTTTTAGGATGAAAACTCTCAACTCCTAAAGAAAGTCGGTTTATACCTATATTTTTCATAGCTTTTAGCCAATTTAAACTCGCTGAGTTAGGATTGGCTTCGCATGAAATTTCTATATTTGAACTAAAATAAGGACTTAAAATTTCAAAAATGGATTCATAATAAGATGCTTGAACGCAACTAGGTGTTCCTCCACCTATAAATAAAGTTTTGATTTGCTTGGTTTTAATATCGAATTCTTTTAAATGAAATTTAATATCTTTTTTTAGTGCTTGAAAATAAGCTTTTTCGTAATTTTGTTTTTTTAAGCTTGTAAAAGCACAATAATGGCATTTGCTTTCACAAAATGGAATATGAATATAAAAATGCATAAAAACCCTAAGAATAATTTATTGAATTTATATATTTTAATGAAAATTTATTTGATTTAGGTTAAAATGATATCTTAAAATAAAGGACAAAGATCGTGGAAAATAAGAAAAATTATAGATTAAATGTTGCTGCTATTATTCTATCTAGTTCTTATCCTTTTGAATGTAAGATTTTAATTGCTAGAAGAAATGATATGGATAATATTTGGCAATTTCCACAAGGTGGTATTGATAAAGGAGAAAGCATTAAAAGTGCTTTATTCCGAGAATTAAAAGAAGAAATAGGTACTGATGAGGTAGAGATTATTGCTCAATATCCAGAATGGTTAAGTTATAATTTTCCTGTTAAAATTGCAAAAAAAATGTATCCTTATGATGGACAAATTCAAAAATATTTTTTAGTACGTTTAAAACATGGAGCCAAGATTAATATTCATACCCAAGATCCTGAATTTGATGATTATCGTTTTGTAAACGTTAAAGACATTTTTGAAATGATTAATCATTTTAAAAAAAATATTTATATTAAAGTCATCAAATATTTTGAAGAGAAAGGTTATATCTAAAAATGCTTATAGTGCAAAAATACGGTGGAACAAGCGTTGGAACACTTGAGCGCTTAGAAGCAGTAGCTAAGCGTGTTATTCAAAGTGTAGAACAAGGCAATAAAGTTGTTGTAGTAGTATCTGCAATGAGTGGAGTAACCAATACTCTTATAGAACAAGCTAAATATTTTAGCAAAAACCCTAATGGAAAAGATATGGATATGCTTTTAAGTAGTGGAGAGCGTGTAAGTAGTGCTTTGCTATCTATAGCTTTAAACGAAAAAGGTTATCATGCTGTGTCATTTTCTGGAAGAAAAGCAGGTATTGTTACAGATAGTGTATTTACAAAAGCAAGGATTAATTATATCGACACGCAGTTTATAAAAACAGAACTTGAAAATGGAAAAATTGTGGTTGTTGCAGGCTTTCAAGGGGTAAACGAAAAAGGAGATGTAACTACTTTAGGAAGAGGAGGAAGTGATCTTAGTGCTGTAGCACTTGCTGGAGCGCTTCATGCAGATTTGTGTGAAATTTATACTGATGTTGATGGGGTTTATACAACAGATCCAAGAATTGAACCTAAGGCAAAAAAGTTGGATAAAATTTCTTATGAAGAAATGTTAGAACTTGCAAGTTTGGGTGCAAAAGTTTTACAAAATCGTTCCGTAGAACTTGCAAAAAAATTAAATGTAAATTTGGTAACTCGAAGTAGTTTTAATGAAAATGAAGGAACAATGATAACAAAGGAAGATCAAATGGAACAAGCTTTAGTGAGCGGGATTGCTTTAGATAAAAATCAAGCTAGAGTAACCTTAAGAAATGTCGAAGATAAGCCAGGTATTGCAGCTGAAATTTTTTCTGTTTTAGCAGATGAAAATATTAATGTAGATATGATTATACAAAATGTAGGTGTAGATGGGGCTACAAACTTAGGTTTTACTGTTCCTCAAAATGAACTTGATTTGGCTAAAAATGCCATACAAAAAATTTTAAGCGCTAAAACTACTATAGAAAGTGATAGTGCGGTAGTAAAGGTTTCTATAGTGGGTGTGGGCATGAAGTCTCACTCAGGAGTAGCCAGTAAAGCTTTTAAGGCTTTAGCAGATGAAAGGATTAATATAGGTATGATTTCTACTAGTGAAATAAAAATTTCTATGATAGTTCATGAAAAATATGGAGAATTAGCAGTTAGAGCACTGCATGAATGTTATGGGCTAGATAAATAAATGAGTGATTTTTTAAGTTTTACTCTTGAAAATATTCGTAACGGTGGAACTTTTATGGCATGGATGGAGTCGCGTCGCCTAGAATGGGCTCCTTTAATGGCAGCAAGACTTAAATATCTTTTAGAAGGTTATACTTTTGTTTTAGTGTGTGATGATCAAAGATCTTGGTATGAAGAATATTTTTTAAAAAATATTAATGCTAAAGCTAATCGTCCTATGTTGCCTTTTGTATCTTTAAATTCTTTGTGTAAAAAAAAGGTGCAAAATTCAGAAGATATAGCTTTGCTTAATGATTTACTTGATATTTCTTTTCCTAATGGTTATGTGTATTTTTATATAGGCAGTGCAGCAGATCATAAATCTTTAATTGCTAGATCAAAAGATGATAGCTTATTGTGGCTTTTTGATGAACAATTACAAGATAGTTTTTATTTAAATTCTAAAGACAAGGATTTAGACATTAAGCTTATTAGTTTGTATCAACTTTTTGATGTAAGTTTGGATGCTATTTTATTTTCTAAAGTGCAATTAGGGTGATTTTTGTTTATTAGCAAGATTATTATTAGTGAAGATTTTGAAACTATTAAAGAAGAAATGATTAATGCTTTTGGTATAAATAATTTAAGATTTTTTATACCTCAAAATGAGTTTTTACTTGATGATGCTAGAGCGGTAGAAAAAGAAAGTTATGTAGCAGAAACGCAAGAAAAAATTCTTGTTTTAATGGCGCATTCTTTTAGGATTGAAGCACAAAATTTCTTACTTAAACTCCTTGAAGAACCTCCAAAAAATATCAAATTTTTAATAGTAGTTCCTTCTAAAAATTTGCTTTTACCAACGGTAAAATCGCGTCTTATTTGCGAAAAAAGAAAATGCAAAAAAGAAGAGAAAATACTTGCATTAGATCTTGAAAAAATGGATTTAAAAATGCTTTTTGATTTTGTGCAAAATAATGAAAATTTAGATAAAAATGAATTGATGGAGCATATTTGTTTGCTTGCAAAACAAAGTGTAAAATATAAAAATTTTAATGCTAAAGAACTTGAGTTATTTTATCAAAGTTATGAGCTTGCAAGGCTTAATTGTAAAAGTGGAGTGATTTTAGCAACGCTTTTGTTAAATTTTTATTTAAAGCCCTAAGATGAAATTTTTTAAGATTAATTCAAATACTGATTTTAATTTGCTTTGTTCTTTTATAAGTCCTCATAAAATAGGACAAAAAATCATGTCGCAAAAAGAGCAAATTCATTTTATTTTGATAAAAGATCTTAGCACTCCTGCAGTAAATATTTTAAAACAAGATGCTTTAAGAATAGGGGCTGAACTTGTTACACATAAAGAAGTTATTACAGCTAAAATCGCTCACTCTAATGCTTTATTAATGGCTACAAAAGAACAAATGCAAAAGCTTGTTGCTAAAGAAAAACTTCAAGATTTTGGACTTAAAGATTTAGCTAATTTTTTGCAAAAAGATTTTTTAAAACCTAAGAAAGTTGAACTTATGGGTGTGATTAATGTTAATGAGGATAGTTTTCATCCAAATAGTCGTGTAAATGAAAATAATTTTGAAAAAAGACTTAATGAAGTCTTGCTTTTAAATCCACAATATGTTGATATAGGAGCTGTTAGTTCAAGACCAGGAAGTAAGTATTGTGGTAAGGATGAGGAATTTAAAAGACTTAAAAATATTCTTGATTTAATTTATAAAAAAAAATATTATGAAAAAGCTATTTTTAGTCTTGATAGTTTTGATGAATATGTTTTAGAATATGCTTTAAATAGAGGTTTTAAACTCATTAATGATATTAGTAGTTTAAGGAATGAAAATTTAGCTAAGCTTGCTAGTAAATATGAAGCAAAATATTGTCTTATGCATATGCAAAATGATCCAAGTAATATGCAAGATAATCCTTATTATGAAGATTTGCTTTATCAAATGAGTGAATTTTTTAAAATTAAGCTTGAGCTTTTGGAAAAATATGGTGTAAAAGAAAGTATTTTAGATGTAGGTATAGGTTTTGGAAAAAGTGCAAAACATAATATGATTTTAATTAAACATTTAGAACATTTTTTGCAATTTAATAAACCTTTACTTATAGGGGCAAGTCGTAAAAGTGTTATTAATGCTTATTTTCAAAGTGAGGTAAAAGATCGTTTAGCAGGGACTTTGTATTTACACTTGAAAGCTTTTGAAAATGGAGCTAGTATTATAAGAGTACATGATTTATATGAACATAAGCAGCTTTTTGCTTTAGCACAGGCTATGGATAAAATAGGAGTTTAAATGACAAAAGAGCAGTATTTAGAAAAAGTAAAACTAGCAAATTTATGGATGAGGGCGTATTATGAAAAAGATGAGCCTTTAGCAAGTGATGAAGAATATGATGCTTTAATCAGAGAATTAAGAGCTTTTGAAAAGATAAATGAAAATGAGATTGCAAAAGATTCTCCAACGCAAAAAGTTGCACCTATTATACAAAGTGAATTTAAAAAACTTGCCCATTTAAAACGCATGTGGTCCATGGAAGATGTTTTTGACGAAACGGAGCTTAGAGCATGGGTAAAACGTGTAAAAAATGAGAAAAATTTTTTTATAGAGCCTAAATTTGATGGGGCAAGTTTAAATTTGCTTTATGAAAAAGGTAAATTAATAAGCGGTGCAACAAGGGGTGATGGTGAAATAGGTGAAGATATCACTCTTAATGTTTTTGAGATTGATAGTATTCCTAAAAATATCCCTTATAAAGAAAAGATAGAAATTCGTGGTGAAGTAGTTATTTTAAAAGAAGATTTTGAAAAAATCAATGCTAAAAGAGCGAGTTTAAATCAGGCTTTATTTGCTAATCCTCGCAATGCAGCAAGTGGGAGTTTAAGGCAATTAGATACAAGTGTTACAAGGGATAGAAATTTAAAATTTTATCCTTGGGGGGTAGGAGAAAATAGTTTAAATTTTAAAACTCATAGTCAAATTATGAGTTTTATAAGAGAACTTGGTTTTTTAAAAGATGAATTTATTAAAGTTTGTAAAGATGTTGACGAGGTTTTAAAAGCTTATAAAGAGCTTTTAGCTTTAAGAGAACAAAAAGCTATGATGATGGATGGAATGGTTGTAAGAATTGATGATCTTGCGCTTTGTGATGAGCTTGCTTATACGGTAAAATTTCCAAAGTTTATGGTAGCTTTTAAATTTCCTGCTCTTGAAAAAACAACGCGTTTAATAGGTGTGAATTTACAAGTAGGAAGAAGTGGAGTGATTACTCCTGTAGCTATTTTAGAAGCAGTAAATTTAGATGGAGTTATGGTAAAATCAGCAACTTTGCATAATTTTGATGAGATTGCAAGGCTTGATGTTAAAATTAATGATTTTGTTAGTGTTATAAGAAGTGGGGATGTGATACCAAAAATCACTAAGGTGTTTAAAGAACGTCGAGATGGTTTAGAAATTGATATTACTCGTCCTCAATTTTGTCCTACTTGTCATAATGAGCTTTTAGATGAAGGAACTTTGTTAAAATGTCAAAATATAGACTGCAAGGATAGGCTTGTAAATTCTATCATTCATTTTGTTTCTAAAAAGTGTTTAAATATAGAAGGTTTGGGAGAAAATATTGTTGAGCTTTTATATAAAAATAAAAAAATTACTACACTTGAGAGTATTTTTCACTTAGAATTTGCTGATTTTGAAGGTTTGGAAGGTTTTAAACAAAAAAAGATTAATAATCTTTTAAATTCTATTAAAAATGCAAAAGAATGTGAGCTTTTTCGTTTTATTAATGCTTTGGGTATTGAGCATATAGGTGAAGTTGCCGCTAAGAAATTAAGCTTGAGTTTTGGTTTGCAATGGCATAAACAAGATTTTCAAGCTTATATGAGTTTAGAAGGTTTTGGTGAGCAAATGGCTTTAAGCCTTTGTGAATTTACACGGGTAAATCGTTTAAGAATTGATGAGTTTTATAAACTTTTAAATTTGAAAGTAGAAGCTAGGCAAATTATAAATAATAGTACAATTTTTGGAAAAACCTTTGTTATTACAGGTACGCTTTCACGTCCTAGAGATGAAATAAAAGCCTTAATAGAAAGTTTTGGAGCTAAGGTAAGTTCTTCGCTTTCTAAAAAAACAGATTATGTGCTTTTTGGCCAAGAAGCAGGATCAAAATTAAGTAAAGCTCAAGATCTTGGTGTAAGGTGTATTAATGAGAACGCTTTTCATAAGCTTATTAAAAAATAGTATTTATATTTTAGTTTTTTTTAGTCTTGTTTTATTTTTATTAACTTGGCAAAAAACAGCTTTTGCACTTCTTTTTTTACTCCCTCTTTTTTTAACTCTTTTTTGGGAATTTTTTTTATTTTTAAAATTAAGAAAAAATATTATTAAAGAGGCTACCTTGATTAAAGGGAGTTTATTTTATCGTATAAGTATGGGGGATTTTTATCTTTATATTTTTAGTTTTTTTCTAGCATGCTTTGGTATGGTTTCTTTATTTTTAAATTTTTTAAGTTTAGAAAAAAATGATTTTATTTTTGCATTTATTATTTTACCTTTATTAATGTTGTTTTTTAAAAATAAGCTTCATTTGCAATTTGTAGACAATGCTTATAATGATTTTAGAATAGTTATTATTTCAAGTTTTTTCACTGCTTTTTTATATGCAGGTTTTGGATTATTATTTTCTTATGATGAAATTTTAAATTTAAACCTTTTTTCTCAAAAGATTATTGCTTATAAGAGTTCTTCTTTTTTTTATTTGGATTTTTTATCTGAAATTTTATATTTTATTTCTCATTTAAAACTTTTCTTTTTTTCTTATTTTGGGAATTTGGGTTTTAAAATTTTAAATTTTATTTTTGATTTTTTTAACTTTTTTATGTTTTGTTCCCTTTTGTCCTATATATTTAATTTTATTTTGAAAATAAAGATCAAGTATGTGATTTTATTTTTATCTTGTGTGGGGGTTGTTATGAATTATTCTTTAAAAGAAGAAAGAAATAATGTTTTAAAAAGAGAACAAGAGCAAATCTTATCATGGATGAACAATTTTGTTCTTTTTAAAGATAATAATTTTAGCGTAATTCAAAAAGAAAAAGATGAGTTTGAAAAAGACCTTAAAGAAGTGAAGAAATTGTTTAATAAAAATGCTTTTGAACTAGGTATTTGGTGGTTTTCTAAAGAAAAGCAGGATTTAGAAAAAAGAATAAATGAAAGTTTAAAATGAGATACGATTTTTTTGTTGCAAAACGTTTAAATATCAGTAGAAATAAGGCTTTAGAATTGATAGAAAATGAAGAAGTTTTGCTTAATGATAAAAGTTTTAAAGCTTCTTTTAATATAAAAAAATTTTTAGTAAAACTCAAACAGAAAAAAGATTTAAGTTTTGAAGAGATTTTTTCTTCTAAGGAATTAAATTTGGAGCTTTTAGGTAAAATTTATGTTTCAAGAGCGGCTTTAAAATTAAAAACTTTTCTTCAAAATAATAATATTTTTATTAAAGATAAAATTTGTTTAGATATAGGATCTAGTACAGGAGGCTTTGTTCAAATTTTATTAGAAAATAAGGCTTTGAAAGTTGTTGCTTTAGATATAGGGGATAAACAATTGCATGCAAGTTTAAGATCTCATGCTAGGCTTATTGTTTATGAGAACACAGATTTAAGAGAGTTTAAAAGTGAAGAACAATTTGATCTTATAACTTGTGATGTAAGTTTTATTTCCTTAAAAAGTTTGCTTTTTTATATAGATCAATTAGCTTTAAAAGAGCTTATTTTGCTTTTTAAACCTCAATTTGAAGTAGGAAAAAATGTTAAACGAGATAAAAAAGGGGTTTTAAAAGATGATAAGGCTATTTCAAAATCTAGATTAGATTTTGAAAAAGAATGTGCTAAATTGGGTTGGATTTTAAAAAATACGCAAGAATCTTGTATTAAAGGAAAGGAGGGTAATATTGAATATTTTTACTACTATGTTAAAAACTAATGTTAGTTCTTTGGCATTGGGTTGTTTTGATGGTATGCATTTAGGACATTTAAAGCTTGTAGAACATTTAGATGAAAATGGTATTTTACTAGTGATTAATAAATTTAAAGGTAAAATGCTTTGTTCTAATACACAAAAAGAAGAAATATCAAAGAAAAAAGTTATAGAATTGGATTTTGAAAGTATAAAATCTTTAGAGGGTAAAGAATTTTTAGATTTTTTAAAAAAAGAATTTATACATTTAAAATTAATAGTTGTAGGTTATGATTTTTCTTTTGGTAAAAATAGGGTTTATAAGGCTCAAGATATTGAATTATTAAGTAAAATAAAAACTTTAATAGTAGATAAATTTAGCATTGATGGTGTAGCAGTTCATACAAGCTTAATTAAAGATTTTTTAGCTAAGGCAAATTTACAAAAAGTAAAAAAATTCTTAGGAAGAAATTATAGTATTAAAGCAAGGGTAGTTAAAGGACAAGGGCTTGGTTCTAAAGAACTTTTTGCTACTATTAATTTAGAATGTAAAGATTATTTTTTACCTTCAAATGGAGTTTATGCAAGTATATTAAAGAGTAAAAACAAAATTTACAAAAGTGTAAGTTTTATAGGTATAAGATCAAGTGATGATAAATTTGCTATAGAAAGTCATATTTTAGAACATTTGAATGAAAAATTTTCTTTAGATGAGGTTTTAGAACTTGAATTTGTTGATTTTATTAGAGAAAATCAAAAATTTAAAGATTTGAAAAAACTTAAAGATCAAATTGCTAAGGATATTCATCAAGCGCATAGCTTGTTAAGGGGAAGTTAATGAAAGATGAGCTTTTTAAACAAGATTTAAAAAAACAATTTGAGTTTGATAAGAATGTGGCTAGTGTATTTGATGATATGATTAATCGATCTGTACCTTTTTATAAAGAAAATCTTGAGCTTTGTGGGAGATTACTAGCTAAAATTTTACCTTTGCAGGCAAGTGTTTGTGATTTGGGTTGTTCAAGTGCTAATTTTTTAATTTTTTTAGCTAATCTTAGAAAAGATTTAAAATTGTTTGGAGTTGATAATTCTGCTTGTATGCTTGAAATAGCAAGATCAAAAATACAAGCTTATGGATTTGATGTAAAATTTTTTGAAGCAGATTTATGTGAATTTGATTTTTATAAATGCGATGCTTTTATAGCAAATTATACTATGCAATTTATTCGTCCTCCTAAAAGACAAGAAATGATTAATAAAATTTATGAGAATTTAAATACTCAAGGTGTTTTTATTATGAGTGAAAAAATTCTTTATGAAGATGCCTTTTTATCAAAAAATATGATAGAACTTTATGCGCATTATAAAGAAAAACAAGGTTATTCTAAATTTGAGATTGCAAGCAAAAGAGAAGCTTTAGAAAATATTTTAATACCTTATACACAAAAAGAAAATATTACAATGTTACAAATAGCCGGTTTTAAAAAGATAGAAAGTATTTTTAAATGGGCTAATTTTGAGACTTTTTTGGCTTTTAAGGAATAATATTATCTTCATCATCAAATTGATCTTTTGGAAAACCTACTTTATAAGCATTAATGCAATCTTGACTAATGATGGATTTATTTTTGCATTCTAGGCTTCTTTCTCTAGCTTCTTGAGGGTGATTTTGATAATATTCTACACTTTTAGTTTGTTCACATCCTAGCAAAAGTAGGCTGATAAAAATTGAAAGAAAAATTGTTTTCATGGCAGTTTTTCTTGTACTAAATTAACCTCATTTCCAAAGGTGGAGTTTTGCATTTTAGAAGGATAAACTTCAGAAAATTCTTCTGCCATAGGTGCTACAACTATATTGTCATTATTTTCTAAATTATGATCAAAATCTTTGGTATTTTGATTTTCTAGGGTATATTCATAGTTTTTTAGATTTTGCTCAAGATCTTTGACAATTGTCTTATTTTCTTGTTTTAAAATTTGTGTTTGCTGGTTTAAAGTTTTATTATTTGATATTTTATTGTTAAATTTTGATTGAATGTTGGGGCTATATTTACTTTCTTCATGTGTTGGTTTAATGCCTATTTTTAATGCATGGATACATTCTTTGCTTAAAGTATTTCTTTCTTTGCATTTTTTTGCTTTTTCTTTTGCTTCGTTAGGATGAGTTTTGTAATAGTTTTCCATTTTGTCATCATCACAGGCTGTTATAAAAAACATTATAAATATTATAAAAAAAATCCCTAATTTTTGCATTCGTTTATCTCCTACTATTTTTTATAATCTTATCTAATTAATAATAAATTAATAATAAATTATTTTTCTTCATTGTAAGAAAATATAGGCAAAGACCATTGATATTTAATAGCTAAAAGTCTAGCTATTACTCCTATAAATAAGGTTAAAAGTGTGCAAATTAGGGTATTTAGTTCAAACCAAATAATAAATATATAATAAATTGCTCCTGCTATCATAGCAATACCTGCATAAATTTCTTTTTGAAACACTAAAGGAATTCTCATGCATAAAATATCTCTTAAAATTCCTCCAAAAACTCCAGTAATAACAGCAGCCGCAATAGCTATAATAAAACCATGGTTTTCATCTATGGCTATTTGTGCTCCAAGTATGCTAAATACCACAAGTCCAATGGCATCAAGAGTTAAAAATAAGCTTTCAAGTTGAGTGACTATGCGTGGAATTTTGGTTGCTATAAGAGCACAAACACAAATTAAGATAATATATTCAGGGTGTTTTACCCAAGTTAGTGGATAATGTCCTAAAAGCACATCTCGTATACTTCCTCCACCTATTGCTGTTACAAGTGCTATGAAAATTACCCCAAAAAGATCCATTTTATGTCGTCCTGCGGCTAAGGCTCCTGTCATACCTTCTGCTGAGATTCCTATAATATAAAGAATGGTGATGGTAAGGGCGTTTATTTCCATGTTGAGTCACCTAAAATTTATCACAATTTATTTTATATTTATTGATATCTTCGTTTTCAACTTCATGATTTGGCACTTTATAACATTCTTTAAATTTTGGGGTTTTGATGATTTTAATATAAGAAAAAGGTATAGCAATATGATTTTTAATAAATTGTGGATTTTTATCATAAAGGACTAGATTTAAAACTTCAATGCTATGAAATTTTAAAGCCAAAATTCTCTCTTTTTGTTCAATTTCATTCCAAATTTTATTATTAATTTGTTCATTTTGTGGAGTAATATTACTCATTAAAAATACTGAATTTTGAGCAGCTTTATTAAAATTAAATGAGGCATTTGGTGCGGTATGTCCTCGTGTGTAGCCGCTATTTTTATAATCACTCCATGTGGTGCGGTATTTTTTAGGTATATTTGTATCATCTTCAAAGCGTGGACGTTTTTTAATTTGTTTATTTTTAAAATTTTTAGCTTCTACTTGGTAAGCTATGGCTTTAGTGCCTTTAAGTTTATAATCGTAACAATTTAAATAAAAAAATTTATCTAAAATTTGAGAACAATTAATAGGGTTAAAATAAGAAGCAAATTCAGCACTAGGTTTATAATGTTCAAAGGCAAAACTTTTTAAATATAAAATTAATAATACAATCAATATTTTCATGTTATCTCTTTATCCTTGCTTTTACAAAGATGGTTTAAAAAACATGTTTTGCATAAAGGTTTTTTTGCTTTACAGGTATAGCGTCCAAAAAGCACCATAGCTTGATGAAGATAGTTAAGATTGTCTTTAAATATGTATGTTAAATCTTCTTCTGTAGCTTCAGGGGTTTTTGCTTTACTTAAATTTAAACGATGTGCAACGCGAAAAACATGAGTATCTACTGCCATGAAATTAGCTCCACACCATTCAATTAAAACTACGTGAGCTGTTTTTTGTCCTACTCCAGCTAAAGATTTTAAATCTTGTTCATTTAAAGGGATTTCTCCATCAAAATTCTCGCAAACTGTTTGCGCCATTTTTATAAGATTTTGGGCTTTATTATTATAAAAAGAACAAGTTTGTATGTAGGTTTTAAGACTTGATAAATTAGCTTTTGCAAGAGTTTTAATATCAGGATAAGCTTTAAAAAGATCTGGAGTGATAAGATTTACTCTTTTGTCTGTGCATTGAGCAGAAAGCATAACGCAAACTAAGAGTTCATAAAGGTTTGAAAATTTTAGTTCTGTTGTAGCTTTATTAAAATGTTGTAAAAAAAGTTCTTTAATTTTTAAATTTCTTTTCATTTTTTAATTTTAGTTAATTAGCTTTAAACCAAGTTTAGATATAATTAATTTTATATATATTTTATTATAAAGGAAACATAATGAAAAAATTTTCTTTAGTCGCAGCAGCTTTGATTGCGGGTGTAGCTTTAAATATAAATGCAGCTACAGTGGCCACTGTAAATGGTAAAAATATTAGTGATGCACAAGTAGGTGATTTTTTTGCCCCTGTTCTTAGAGGTCAAGACTTTAAAGCTTTGCCAGATGATCAAAAAAGAGCTCTGGTGCAACAATACATTATGCAAGATTTAATAACACAAGATGCTAAAAAGCAAAATTTGGAAAAAGATCCCCTTTATGCAAAAGAACTTGATCGTGCAAAAGAAGCTATACTTCTTAATGTTTATCAAGAAAAAATTTTAAATGCTATCAAAATTGATGCTGCTAAAGTAAAAGCATTTTATGAGCAAAATAAAGACAAATATGTAAAACCTGCAAGAGTGCAAGCAAAACATATTTTAGTAGCTAGTGAAAAAGAAGCTATGGATATTATTAGTCAACTTAAAGGTTTAAAAGGTAAAGAATTAGAAGCTAAATTTACTCAGCTTGCTCAAGAAAAATCTATTGATTCAGGATCAAAAAATCAAGGCGGTGAACTTGGTTGGTTTGATCAATCAACTATGGTAAAACCTTTTACAGATGCTGCTTTTGCCCTTAAAAATGGTACAATTTCTACAACTCCAATAAAAACCAACTTCGGTTATCATGTCATTTTAAAAGAAAATTCTCAAGCTAAAGCTCAAATTAAATTTGAAGAAGTTAAGCAAGGTATTGAAAATGCGCTTAAATTTGAAGAATTTAAAAAAGTGATGAATGAAAAAGGGCAAGAATTATTAAATAATGCTAAGGTGGAATACAAATAATGGGTGTATTAAGCCTTGTAAAAGTAGGGGTGGTTAGTGGAAGTGACTTAAATAAAGTTTATACTTATGCTAAGGCAGAGGGTTTTGCCATCCCTGCAGTTAATGTTGTAGGAACTGATTCGATTAATGCTGTTTTAGAGGCTGCTAAAAAGGTTAATTCTCCTGTTATTATCCAGTTTTCTAATGGTGGAGCTAAATTTTATGCAGGAAAAAATTGCCCTAATGGAGAAATTTTAGGAGCTATTAGCGGAGCTAAGCATGTGCATTTGCTAGCTAAAGCTTATGGTGTGCCTGTGATTTTACATACTGATCATGCTGCTAGGAAACTTTTACCTTGGATTGATGGACTTATTGAGGCTAATGCTGAATATAAAAAGATTTATGGGCAAGCTTTATTTAGTTCACATATGTTAGATCTTAGTGAAGAAAGTTTAGAAGAAAATCTTAGCACTTGTGAACTTTATCTTAAAAAACTTGATGCTTTGGACATAGCACTTGAAATAGAGCTTGGTTGTACGGGTGGTGAAGAAGATGGAGTAGATAATACAGGTATAGACAATTCTAAACTTTATACTCAGCCAGAAGATGTGGCTCTTGCTTATGAAAGACTTGGAAAGATAAGTGATAAATTTTCTATTGCGGCAAGTTTTGGAAATGTTCATGGGGTCTATAAACCAGGCAATGTAAGTTTGCAACCAGAAATTCTCAAAAATTCTCAAAAATTTGTTAAGGAAAAATTTGCTTTAGATGCTCACAATCCTATTAATTTTGTGTTTCATGGCGGAAGTGGTAGCGAGTTAAAAGATATTAAAGAAGCCTTAAGTTATGGTGTTGTTAAAATGAATATCGATACAGATACTCAATGGGCTTTTTGGGATGGAGTGCGTAAGTACGAGCTTAAAAATAGGGCTTATTTGCAAGGACAAATTGGAAATCCTGAGGGTGATGATAAGCCAAATAAAAAATATTATGATCCACGTATTTGGTTAAGAAGTGGAGAAGAAAGTATGATAAAGCGTTTAGAAATTGCTTTTGAAGATTTAAATTGTATAAACAAAAACTAAACTTAAAAATTTAGTTTTTGTTTTAAAATTGTTATAATAAAATTTTTATAATAAATCAGTTAAAATCTTAAAATTAAATTTTTAACGAGGTATTTGTTTTATGGAGATTAAATCAGATGCAATTTCAGAGCTTGTTTTGCCTGAAGGTAGAGAGGTAAAAAGTTCTTTACTTTATTTAAAAATTATTTTTATTCCCGCTTTTTTGTATGCTTTAATTTTATTAGCTTATTTTAATATCATCAATTTTAAAGTTGAATTTTATACCCTTGTAATGACTGGTGTGATTTTTTTTGTAGCATTGATTTTTGCTAGACATAGTGCTGAGTATGCTTATGGTATTTTAGAACAGCAAAAAGATGAATTTAAGCAAACATTAAAAAGATATATTATGAAACACTTTTTAGCTATTGGAAAAGATACAAAATCAAATGCTAATTTTGATGATTTTGCTCGTGCTTATATTCAAGATGCAAGAAATGAAAATTTTGCTAATATAGGTTTTGCTATATTTCCTATGATGGGAATTTTAGGTACTTTTATAAGTATAGCTTTATCTATGCCTAATTTTAGTTCTAGTGATACAGAGGCTTTAGAACAAGAAATTGCTGATTTATTAAGCGGGGTAGGTACGGCTTTTTATGTTTCAATTTATGGAATTTCTTTGGCGCTTTGGTGGATATTTTTTGAAAAATTTGGTAAGAGTAAAATAGAGCGTTTATTAAATCGTCAAAAAAACTCAACTAGTAGTTTTTTTTGGACTAAAGAAGAATTAGAACAAAGATATTTAAGTGAAAGTTTGCAACATTTTGAAAAGATTAGTACTATTTTTAAACAAGTCAGTAATGAGGATTTTTTTGCTGAACTTGATCATGCTATTGATAGGAAATTTGGTATTTTTCAAGATATGTTAAATGTAGAAGAAAAAGCTATAAGATTAAGTAGCGAACACATTAAACAGGCTATGGGTGAATTAGGTAGGGCTCAAAGAGATCAAAGGGATCTTGGAAAACTTTATAGTGAGATGTTAAATGGTGTTGCCTTGTTAAATCAAAATTTAAAAGAAATTAATACAAGAATGTCAGAACAATATAATCGTTTATTAGATATTAGTACAGATAAAATTCATCATTTTGATAAAACTTTGAGTGCATTTGATGAAAGAGTAGAGCGTTTTGGAAAAAATTTTGAACTTTATGAAAGAGCTATGTTAGAAACTCAAGAGAAGGTTTTTGAAGGGTTTAAAAGTAGTTTATTTGAGGGTATGCATAAATTTAAAGAAATATATGAAGAAGAAAAAAGTATTGATGCTAAGATTAAGATGATGGATGAGCTTAAAAAGGAAATAAAAGCACTTGATGAAGAAACTAATAAAATAATGGATAAATTTGATAAAAAAGAGTGTAATCAAGAAGAACAATTAAATGATACCATGCAAGAATTAGAACAAGAGTGTAAAGAAGACAAATGAAAAATGAGTCACAAGAGGATAGTAATTTCTGGATAGCTTATGCAGATTTAATGGCAGGTTTGTTATTTGTTTTTATTTTATTAATAGGAGTTATTGTTGTTAAATATGTTTTAACTCAAAGCGATTTAAGAGAGATTAAAGAAAATTTAAATAAGCAAGAAGTTAGATTAGAAGAAAGCAAAGAAGAATTAAGAAACAAAGAAGCCATAGTGTTTAATTTGAGTTTTGATTTAAATAATGCTTTTCATGCTTTAAGTCTTGCTAATTCTCAAAAAGCAGAATTAGAAGCTAATATTACAAATTATAAACAACTTAGTAAAGATTTAAATTCAACTCTTGATGATAAAGATAAACAAATCCTTATTTTAATCGCACAATTAGAAAAAAAAGATGAAGAATTTAAAAATTTACAAGAAGATTTTAAAAAAGCTAAGATGAAGGTGCAAAGTCTTGGTTTTATCCGTGAAAATTTAAGTAAGCAATTGCAAAACAAACTTGATGATAATATTACTGTGGATGAAAAAACAGGTTCGATTTCTTTGCCTGCTGCAGTTCTTTTTGATAAAGATTCTTATGTTTTAAAAAATGAAGCTAAAGCAAGTTTGAGAAAAATTTTAAGTGAGTATTTTAACGCTATTTTTGAAGATCCAAAAATTCTTGCTAATATTGAAAATATTATTATTGAAGGTCATACTGATAGCGATGGATCTTATATTTATAATCTAGATTTATCACAAAAAAGAGCTTACGAGGTGATGAATTTTATTTATACTTTTTATAAAAATGAAAAACTTCAAAAACTTTTAATGGCTAGTGGACGTTCTTTTTCAGATCCTGTCTTTGTTAATGGGATAGAAGATAAAAATAAAAGTCGTCGTATAGAAATAAAATTTAGTATTAAAAATGATAATGCTTTAAAAGAAGTAGAAAAATTTTTTGAATTCCATTAAAATGATAAGTCCTATACAAAAAGTTAATTTTAAAGGATTTGAATTTTATGTAAAGCGAGATGATTTATTAGGAGAGCTTAATGGGAATAAAGCTAGAAAACTTGCTTTTTATCTTCATCAAAAATATCCTAAAAATCAGCGTTTTATTAGCTATGGTGGAACTCAAAGTAATGCTTTGGGAGCTTTAAGTATTTTTGCTAAGCAAAGATCTTATAAATTCCTTTTTGTTTGTGAAAAAATTTCTCATTTTCTTAAATCTCATCCTTGTGGGAATTATGCTTTGGCTTTGGAAAATAATGTAGAATTTATAGAAAATACTAGTTTTTTGCCTTTAAAAGAATTTGCCTTGTCTTTATGTGAAAAAAATGATATTTTTATAGAACAAGGTATAGCTAATTTTAGGGCTGAACAAGGTTATATAGAGCTTGCTAAAGAAATTCAAATCCAAAGTGAAAATTTAAATTTGCAATTTGATATTTTTTTGCCTTCAGGTACAGGTACTTCTGCAGCTTTTTTAGCAAGAAATTCTCAATTTAAAGTATTTACTTGTGCTTGTGTGGGTGATATTAAGTATTTAAAACAGCAAATTTTAACATTAATGCAAAATTACGATTTTTCAAATTTGGAATTTTTACAAAGTGTTAAAAAATATCATTTTGCTAAACCTTATAAAGAATTTTATCAACTTTATATAGATTTAAAATATGAATTAGGTATTGAATTTGATTTGCTTTATGATATTTTAGCTTTAAATATAGTTTTGAAAAAAGAATGGAAAAATCCTTTACTTTATATACATCAAGGTGGACTTTTGGGTAATTTGAGTATGCTGCAAAGATATCGTTTTAAAAAATTAATCTGATAATATTATAATTGTTCTAATTTTTGCAATAAATCATTGGTATTAATAAAACCTGTAATTTTTAATTTTTCTTCTTGATTTTTAAAGAAAATTAAAACAGGAGGACCAAAAACTTGAAATTCTTTCATGATTTTGATTTGTTCACTATTATTTTCACTTACATCTATTTTGATAAGTTTATAATTTTGCATTTTTTTTATGATTCTTTCGTCGCTAAAAGTTAATTCATCTAAAAGTTTACAATTTTCGCACCAAGAAGCTGTAAAATCAAGCATTAAAGGTTTGGTATTTGTTTGTATTTCTTCTTTTAATTGTTCAAGGGTGTTAATATAGGTGTAATTTAAGATTGATTTGCTTTGAGGATTGAAATTAATATTGAAAGGATTTAATATATTTTTTGATCCAAAAATTTCCCCTAAAAATAAACTTAAAGAATACGTTAAAACAAGGATTAAAATACTCTTTTTTATTTTAGATATTGTAGTATAGCTTTTTTCAAATATTCCCATAAACACGCTAAAAAATACTCCAAGTATTCCATAGGCTATTAAGATATAATCAATTTTAATAATTCTAGAAAGTATCCAAATTGCCATAGCTAGCATAATAAAACCAAAGAAAATTTTAACTTTTTGCATCCAATAATCAGGTTTTAAAAATCCTAATCCCAATCCTATAAAAAGTAAAGGTATGCCCATACCAAAACTCATGATAAACAGTGCGCTAGCTCCTAATAATGCATTACCTGTATTAGCAATGTAAATTAAAGCTCCTGCTAAAGGAGCAGCCACGCAAGGTCCTACTATTAAAGCAGATAAAAATCCCATAGTAGCTATACCTAAAATACCTTTACCTTTTTCACTTTTTTTATGAATAAAATTTTGAAATTTTAAAGGCAATTCAAAACGAAAGACTCCAAACATAGCAAAAGCAAATATTATAAAAATTAAGGCAAAAAGAATTAAAATGATAGGTTTTTGTAAAATTCCTTGAAGACTTGCTCCTAGAATGCTTGCTATAACTCCAGCAAGAGCATAGGCCAAAGACATAAAAAACACATAAATAAAGGAGAGAAAAAAACTGTGTTTTTTAGATGTATTAGATCCAATTTTAGTTACTATAAGAGAAGATAAAATAGGGATCATAGGCAAGATACAAGGGGTAAGAGAAAGTAATAAACCATAGCCAAAAAAGCTAAGTAAAATCCAAAAAAGATTATCTGTAGCTAAAAAATGGGCTATAGCATTTTCTTCAGAATCGATTTTGATTTCTTGTTTAGTTGTTTGCATTTTATAGGGTTTGGAGATTTTAAAGGTATTGTTATTGTATTCAAGATCAAAATACCAAGTTTGAGGATTATAGCACAAACCTTGTTTAGAGCAGCCTTGAAATTCAAGTTTGATTAAATTAATTTCATTTTTTACAAAGCGCTCTAAAAGTAAATTGGGTAAAGCTAAATTGATATTTTGATCATAAATATTTTCATTGTCTTTTTTGATGCTTTGGGGTAAATTGATTAAAGAGCTTATATCTTTTTCATTGATATAAAGTTTAAGTTTATTAGAGTAAAGATAAATATCTTTTCCTAAATTAATATCAATAGAAATAGAGCTATTGTAAGAATTTGATTTTATATTAAAGGCCTCATTTAAAGATAATATAGAAGCAAAACATAAAGAAAGACTTAATAAAAAAATACTAATAAAACGCATGATTTTCCTAACAAATTATTTTTAGAATGAAATTATAATTTATTATAGTAAATTTTGTTTTTTTGTAAAATTTTGAAAATAAAAATTTATAAATTTTTATTTAAGATACAAGCAAATATTTATTTTTACTATAAAATATAGTAATATTATTGATATTTTAAATTCATTTTAATAATGAATAATTTTCTTTAAATCTTTAAGCATTTTTTTAGCCATTAGTTCATACCCTTTTACAGTAAGATGTACATCATTTAAGGAAAATTTTTGTTCTATCCATTTGTTTTTTCCTCCACTATCTTGCATGAATTGATGCATATCAAAAATAAGTGTTTTTTCTTCTTTTGCAACTTCATAAAGGGCTTTACGTATAGTAAAAAAATCAGGTGCTAATTTATAGATTTTTCCTTCTTTTTGTACCACGGTTGGAGGTGAAATTAGCATAATGAGTGCATTTTTGTTATAGGTTTTTAAAATTTTTATCCAATTTTTTAAATTATTTTTAAATTCTTGTTTTTCAAAACCTTTAAAAAGCACATCATTAGATCCATAAGCAAGTATGATTAAATCATTATGTAAAAGTTGGAGTTCTTTTTTTACAACAGTTTGATTCCAAGAGAGCCAAAGGTCACTTTTAGCTCCATTAATAGCAATGGTATCTAAAAAAATATTGTTATTTTTTTGGGTAATAAAATATCCTCCAAGTTCTGCATCTTTTTGCAAGGCTGAAATTTCTAAAGGAAAATGTAGTTCTACTTCTTTATAAAACCATTGATTAATTTGAGTTGTTCTTAATATGTAGTTTTTATTTTGAGCGTCTTTGATGCTAAAAGCATTTGTATCGTGTTTAGCTTTAAATAAAAATCCTATCTTAAAAGATTTTTTATCTAAATGGGTATCAAGATGAATTTTTGCACCTTTATTTTTTGCTTTGGCTATAACTCCACCTAAGGGAAAATTTTCTTTAGTATTGGTATAGTTTCTTGAATTTAGAATTTCAAAATTAGTATAAGAATATTTAAGATTAAGATTTTGTTGGTATTTAGGTTGCAAGGGATAACTAAAGCCTATTGCATTAGAATGGATTAAATATCCTCTTATAATACGTGGAAAAAAATCAGCTGCCATATGAGAATCCCCATAAATTCTAATGCCTATATTTTTTTTATCCTTGAGTTTTTTTTCTAAAATTTTAAGATCTTTTTTAGGAGCATAATTGCTTAAAGCAGAATGATTTGCACTTTGTTTTAATATAGAATCTATTGTATCATCAGCGTTTATTTTTTTTGCGTAAGAATATGTAAAAATAAGTAAAGATAATAAAATAAATCTTAATTTATTTGCTGGCATTTTCTTCCTTGAATTTTATGTGTTTTAGCAAGAGTTTAGACATTTCTTGTGCACCGCGTGGTGTAAAATGAATACCATCATCTGTTCTTGCTTTTATGCTTTTATTATTTTCATCCTTTATATAAGCTGAATATTTATCATTAATACTAAAAAAAGATTTAGTATTAATAAAAATTTCTTTATTTTTTGCAATTTCTTCACTATAAATTTTGTTTAATATTTGTATTTTTTTATTCAAATCTTCTTTTTTAACAGGAGGAATTTCAAACCAAAATACTTTAACTTTATATTTTTTAGCAATTTTAATGATCTCATCGACACGACTTGTGTAAATTTCAATCCAAGAAGCAGATCCAAAGCGATGGTAATTGCCTCCTTTTTTAATATCCCAAGGATCATTAGCTCCAAGAAGTACTACAAGGTATTTAATGGTTGAATTTTTTAAGGCATCATTAGTAGCTTTTGACCAATCAAAATAAGATTTATAAGAAAGTCCTGTATTTTGTTTGCTTAAATTAAGGGTTTTAAGATTTAAATTTCTAAAATCTTTGTTTAAGGCTATGGCAACTCCTTGCATTAAGGAATCTCCAATGAATAAAAATTTATCCCCACTTTCTAATTCTAATTGAATATTTTCATCAAAATGATTATCTTTTGAGTTAATAGCTATTTGTTTATGAAGGTTTTGTTCGTATATTTGAGGGTGGTTAGGAATTGTTTCTAAAAGATCTTTGCTTAAATTTTCATCTGTTATTTTATTTTCTTGAGTTTCAAGTTCATAGATTTGAGGCAAGGGATTATTGCTTAAAATGGCACGAATTTGTTCTAATTTTACTTTAAAACCATTAGCTTCTTTTAAAAGATCATTGTGAGGATAAAATATCAAATGATATTTTTGTTCTATATAAGAGCTAATGCTTTGATTCATAACAACAACAACTAAACTAAATACTATGATTAAAATAAAGAAAAATCTAATTACATTCATTTAAAAACTCGAATAAATAAAATCAGGAATTCCATCTGGCATAAAAGCAAAAACCAAAAGTAAAATAAAAGCTATGATAAAAGGTTTTAATAAAAATGGGGTAAGATTAAGAATTTTAATGCAATAATCTTTAAAATTGATAAACAAAGGATAAATGATAAAAAGTATAGCAAAAGCTACTAACATATAAATATCATTGTAGCTTGGAATATTAAAAAAATTGTCATAACAAGCTTTAAAATACTCTAATGCATCGTCTAAATTTTTGCTATAATAAAAGAAAATCCAAGTAAAACATATAAATTGCAAGGTTAAAAATCTTCCTAAGATAGGAATTTTTTGTAAATTAAATTTGCTTAAAGCTAATAAATGCATAAACACAACACCAAAGCCATGCAATAAACCCCAGATCACAAAAGAAAGTGTATTTCCATGCCACATACCTGAAAGTGTAAAAGCAATGAGTATATTTGATATAGTGCGAGCTAAACCTTTTTTATTTCCACCTAAGGGTATATAAATATAATCTCTTATAAAAGTTGAAAGACTAATATGCCATCTTGCCCAAAAATCTTTAAGATTTTTAGCAAGATAAGGCATGTTAAAATTAAGCGGCAATTTAAAACCTAGCATTAAAGCAAAGGCGCACACTAAATCAATATATCCACTAAAATCACAATATATTTGAATAGTATAAGCATAAATTGCACTTAAAAGTTGTATAAAATTATAAGTTTGTGGAAAATCTAAAATATTTTTGGCATAAATTCCTAAATAATTTGCAATAAGAACTTTTTTAACTATGCCAAAAATAATTAAAATAATAATAAGATTAGTATGTTTAAATTCACGTTTTTGAAAAGCTTGTTCGAAGAAAAAAGAACTTCTCATAATAGGCCCTGAAATTAAAGTTGGAAAAAATGATAAAAAAGTTGCTAGATTTAAAAAACTTTCTAAACGATGTTTTTTATAAACTTCTACAATATAAGTAATGGAACTAAAAGTATAAAAACTAATGCCTATAGGTAGCATTAAGTCTATATTTAAAAATTCTAAGCCAAAAAAATTAAGCATTTCATCAAAACTTTCTTTAAGACTAGGAAAATATTTAAAAAAGCATAAATTTAAAACAATAAAAGCTATGCAAGTTATAAAAATATAACGTTTTTTACGCACAAAGATTACTAAAGCAAAATAGTGTATAAAAAAAGTATATATAAATAAAACTAAAGCAAAATAAGGATTGATCAAGATATAAATAATATATGAAAAAATTAAAATCAAAATATTTTGTATTTTATAACTATTTTTAAAAGCCCAATAAATAGCAAAAAAAGCTATCATTAAAATACTAAATTCTAAAGAAAAATAAGTCATATTTTAATCCAAAATATAATTTACTCTAAATAAAGAGTTAGATTATTTTTTTCTATTTAATGCAAGGTTTTTGATATATTCATCAGCTAAGTAAAGCCCATTACCATGTTCTCCAATGAGTTTAATTTTATCGACTATACCGCGAAAAAGTGCTTCTTCTTCATGTTGTTCACTTACATACCACTGTAAAAAATTAAAAGTAGAATAATCTTTGTGTATTAGCATGTGTTCTACTAAGGTATTGATTGATTTTGTGATAAATTGTTCATGTGCATAAGTTTTTTCAAAAACATCAAGTAAAGATTTGAAATTTTGTTCAGGTTGTTTTACTGCTTTAAGTTCTACATGAGAGTCTGTTTCATTAAGATAAGTGATGAGTTTTTGTGCGTGATTATTTTCTTCGCTTGCATGAGCAAATAAAAAAGATCCAGCTCCATCAAAACTGTTTTCATAACACCAAGAACTCATACTAAGATATAAATTTGCTGCGTACATTTCTTTATTTATTTGTTCATTTAATAAATTTACAATTTCTTTAGAAAGCATAGTCAGTCTCCTTCTTCACTTTTTAAAATATTTTATAATAATATATTATTTTTTTAAAAATAAGATAAAATTGTAAATTTAAAGATTAAAAATTTTAAATTATTTAATAATGAATCTGGTATTTTCATAGTTTTATTTCTTGTTAAAGCGGATTTTTTACTTTAAAATTAATTATATTTATAATGCAAAAGTAAAAATGTTTCTAAAATGTTTCCAAAATTATTTAAAATTTTATCATTTTTTACAAGCAAGGAGAAAACAATGAACAATAAAATAATTTTAAGTATAATAAGTTTTGCTTTTTGGAGTGGTTTACATGCAGCAGATTTAAAAAGTGCAGGATCATCAACTGTATATCCTTTTACCTCTTTTGTTGCTGAAGAATATGCTTTGATTAAAAATGTAAAAACCCCTATAGTTGAGAGTTTGGGAACAGGTGGGGGATTTAAAGTTTTTTGTGAGGGAATTACTGATATTTCTAATGCTTCAAGACCTATGAAGCTTAGCGAATTTCAAGCTTGCCAACAAGCAGGTATTACTGATATAGTAGGAGTTATGATAGGTTATGATGGTATAGTTTTAGCGCAAAATAAAACTAATATTCCATTAAATATTACAAAAAAAGAGCTTTTTTTAGCTTTAGCAAAAGAAATTCCACAAGATGGGAAATTAATACCTAATCCCTATACTAACTGGAATCAAATCAATAAAAATTTACCAAATCGTAAAATTAGTATTTATGGTCCTCCTTCAAGTTCTGGCACAAGAGATACTATAGAAGAGCTTATAATGAGTGATATTTCTAAAAAACTTCCTGAATATAAGGGAGAATATAAAACTATACGCCAAGATGGGGTTTATATTTCAAGTGGAGAAAATGATAATTTAATCGTTTCAAAATTAAGTATTGATAAAAATGCTTTTGGAATGTTTGGTTATGGTTTTTTAATGAGTAATTCAGATAAGATTAATGCGGCCAGTATTGATGGAATTGCTCCAAGTAAAGAAAATATTGCAAATGAAAAATATGAACTTGCAAGGAGTTTGTTTATTTATATTAATGCAAAGAAAAATCCTCAAGAAGCTTTTGAATTTGCAAAAATTTATATGAGTGATGATTTGGCAAAAAGTGGTGGAGAGCTTGAAAAAATAGGACTTATTCCCTTAAATGATGATAAATTAAAAGCTTCTCAAAAACACATAGAAAATAGAAATATTTTAACAAGTGAATTTGTAAAAGCTGGGAAAGTTTTTTAAGGAAATGTTTTGTTAAAAGAAAAAATAATAAAATTTATACTTTTTTTATGTGCTTTTGTAAGCGTGATAGTAAGTTTTGCTATTATGCTTACTATCTTAATTGAAGCTTTAAAATTCTTTCAAAAAGAAAGTGTTGTTACTTTTTTATTTTCAAGCGAATGGGCAGCAGATGCAGCTTTTATGAATGCTGATGGGACGAGCAAGCAAGGTGTTTTTGGTGCAGTACCACTTTTTTGGGGGACTTTTTATATTTCTTTAATCGCTATGCTTACGGCTTTACCTTTAGGGGTGATGTGTGCTATATATTTAGGTGTTTTTGCAGGTAGAAAATCAAAAAATTATTTAAAACCTATTTTAGAGATCATAGCAGGAATTCCTACTGTTGTTTTTGGATTTTTTGCAGCTATAGTTGTTGCACCTTGTATAGTGTGGTTTTTTTCTTTATTTGGGATACAAGCTAGTTTTCAAAGTGCTTTAGGGGCTGGATTTATTATGGGAATCATGATAGTTCCCATTATAGCTTCTTTATCTCAAGATTGTATTGAAGCTGTGAGTGAAAAAAGGATTAATGGAGCTTATGCTTTAGGTATGACAAAAAAAGAAGTAGTTTTTGCAGTTATTTTGCCTGAGGCTGTACCTGGTATAGTAGCAGCTTGTCTTTTGGGACTTTCAAGGGCTTTAGGAGAAACTATGATAGTTGTCATGGCAGCTTCTTTACGCCCTAATTTAAGTATGAACTTCTTAGAAGATATGACAACAGTAACAGTAAAAATTGTAGAAGCTTTAAGCGGGGATCAAGCTTTTGATAGTTCTTTAGCTTTGAGTGCTTTTTCTTTAGGTTTTGTGCTTTTTATCATTACTTTATTTATTAATATGTTTAGTGTCTATCTCATTAATCGTTTTCACAAAAGGAAAAATTTATGAAAAAACTTTTCAAAAAAAGGCAAAAAGCTTCAAAATCTTTTAAAAGACTTTGCAAAATGGGACTTTATATTAATTTAGTTTTTCTTTGCATTTTTTTAGGAAGTGTGCTTTATCTTGGCATTGGAGCTTTTAAACAAACTTATATTTATGTGAAAATACCTAATAATTCTTCTGTTTATGAGCTTTTATCTCGTGCAGAGCAAAGAAAAATAAGAACAGGACAAATCACTCAAGAAACTTGGCTTTTAGCAAATTCAGAAGTGGATCAATATGTCAAACGTAAATATAATCGTTTGAGCGAAAAAGAAAGAGTTTTAGTAGATAAGTTGGTGCAAAAAAAAGAAATAAAATTTCAATTTAATATGAATTTCTTTTTAAATGGGGATTCAAAATCACCTGAAAATTCAGGGATTTTATCTTCACTCATGGGAACTTTACTTGTAATGTTAGTATGTATGATAGTAAGTGTTCCTATAGGAGTTGGAGCAGCTATTTATTTAGAAGAATTTGCACCACAAAATTTATTTACACATTTTATAGAAGTGTGTATTAATAATCTTGCAAGTATTCCTAGTATTTTATTTGGTCTTTTGGGTTTGGGTGTATTTATTAATCTTTTTAGTATGCCTAGATCAAGTGCTTTGGTAGGAGGACTTACTTTGGCAATGATGAGTTTGCCTATTATTATTGTTTCTACAAAAGCAGCTTTAAAAAGTGTTGATATTAATATGAAAAATGCTGCTTATGCTTTGGGTATGACTAAGGTACAAATGGTAAAAGGTATTATGTTGCCTTTGGCTATGCCTATGATTTTAACAGGTTCTATTCTTACTTTAGCTCAGGCTATAGGAGAGACTGCACCTTTAATGATTATTGGTATGATAGCTTTTATTCCTGATGTGGCAAATTCTATTTTTGATCCAACCAGTGTTTTGCCAGCTCAAATTTATTCTTGGTCATCTATGCCTGAAAGAGCATTTTTAGAAAGGACTGCAGCTGGTATTATTGTGCTTTTAGCACTTTTGATTATACTTAATTTAAGTGCTGTTTTATTAAGAAAATATTTTCAAGGAAAATTAAAGTGATAGCAAAAATAACAAATTTAAATTTATTTTATGGAAAAAAACAAGCTTTATTTGATATTAATATGCAAATAAAGAAAAATCAAATCACTGCTCTTATAGGAGCTTCAGGATGTGGAAAATCAACTTTTTTACGTTGTTTTAATAGGATGAATGATAAAATTGCTAAAATTGATGGTTTGGTTGAGATAGAAGGAAAAGATGTTAAAAATCAAGATGTCGTGGTTTTGCGTAAAAACGTAGGTATGGTTTTTCAACAAGCAAATGTTTTTGTAAAAAGTATTTATGAAAATATATCTTATGCGCCAAAACTTCACGGTATGATTAAAAATAAAGATGAAGAAGAGGCTTTGGTAATAGATTGTTTAAAAAAAGTAGGGCTTTTTAAAGAAGTTAAAGACAAACTCAAACAAAATGCTTTAGCTCTTTCAGGAGGGCAGCAACAACGTCTTTGTATAGCAAGAGCTTTAGCTATTAAACCCAAGCTTTTGCTTTTAGATGAACCTACTTCAGCGCTTGATCCTATAAGTTCTGGGGTTATAGAAGAACTTTTAAAGCAATTAAGCCATAATCTTTCTATGATTATGGTTACGCATAATATGCAGCAAGCTAAGCGTATTGCTGATTATACAGCATTTTTTCATCTTGGTGAACTTGTAGAATTTAATCAAAGTAAAGATTTTTTTGTAAATCCAAAAGAAGATAAAACTAAGGCTTATTTAAATGGTGTTTTTGGATAAATATTATTTTAATAAAGCTTTTAAACCTATGAGTTTTAAAATCCATTTAAATTCTACTAATTTTTTAAGATAAGAGGGAAGTTTGCCTTTTAAGTGAATATTTCCTATTTGAGCTATGGCATAATTATTGCCTAAAGAGCATATAGTTGTTTTATGATGATAATAAAACTTTATTTTATTATTTGTATTAAAAATTTTAGCTAAATACAAACCTTGTTGGTAAGCTAATTGTGCGCTTGATGGAAAAAATTGTCCACTTTTTTTATCTTTTAAAGCACAACAATCACCTAATACAAAGATATTTTCCATTGTTTGATTTTGCTTTATAGGATTTAAAAATCCATTAACTTCGATTTTGCTTCTTTGAGATTTAAAAAAAACTAGAATTTTCTATAACTTTGTTTCCTTTAACTCCTGCTGTATAAAGTATTAAATCAGCTTCTATTTTTTCTTTTTGACCATTTTTTTCAAATATAAGAGAATTTTTTTCACATTTTTCTATTTTAGCATTAAGATAAAATTCTACACCTAATTTCTCTAAATATTGTTTGGCAAATTGTGCTAAATTTTTATTGAACATGGGTAAAATCATAGGCATAGCTTCCACACATTTTAATTTAATATTTTTAAAATGTAAGGCTAAATCAGCTAAAAGTTCTATGCCGCTAAAACCTGCACCACAAACTATAACTTCACATTTATCTTTTAAACTTATTTCTTGTAATTTTTTGTGTATATCTAGGCAATTGTTAAAATTTTGCATAGCTAAAGTATGTTCTTCTACTCCGCTAATTTTAAAATCATCTCTATTAAATCCAAGTCCTATAATTAGTATATCATAAGTGTAATTACCATTTTTAGCTATAATTTTTTTTCTTGAATTTCTAAGATTTCATCTTTTATAAATTTACATTTTTTAGGCAAAATATCTGTATATTTTAAAGTAATATTTCTAGTTTTGCTTACTACTTCATGAAGCAAAACACTAATATAATGACTTTCTTCTTTTGAAATCAAGCTAAAGTCAAATTGATTGAAAATGCTTGCATTAAGACTTTTTATAAATGATAAACTTGCATATCCTCCACCTAAAATTAAAATTTTTTTCATAAATAAATAACCTTTCTTTGGCAATGTTAATTTTGAAAATAAACACAAATTATTTTGCAATTTAATATTAACAAAAAATAATACTATATTTTTTAATATAATAAATATAGTATTAAAATCAAAATATATTGTTAATAAAAGTAACATAATTTGTATATTTTTTTACTTTTTTACTCAAAAATATACAAATTAAGTAAAAAGTTTATAATTAATTCATAATAAAAATTGAATTAAGGTTTTCTAATGAGGTATTCTTGGTCTAACACTTTAAGTTATATTTTAATAACTGCTGGAGCAACTATAGGTTTTGGTGCTACTTGGCGTTTTCCTTATCTTGTGGGAGAAAATGGCGGTGGTGCATATGTTTTAACCTTTGTTGTGGCTATGATAATTATAGGAATTCCTATGATTTTAGTCGAAAATATTATAGGTAGAAGAGCACATAAAAATGCATTAGATGCTTTTGATCCTAAATATCAAGGTAAAACTTTTTCTAAAGCTTGGAAAATTGTAGGATTTATGGGTCTTATTGGTTGTTTTGGAATTATTGCATATTATATGGTTTTAGGTGGCTGGGTCTTAACTTATATTAGTAATATATTAAGCGGTAATTTAAATCTTTCAGGTAATGTGACAAAGGAAATTACCCAGCAATTTTATAATATAAACATAGAACAATAATCCTTTAATGATTACTTTTTATACTTTAATTTTTATTTTATTAAATTATGTAGTTTTAATTAGGGGAATTTCTGATGGTATAGAAAAGGCTATGAAATTTTTAATGCCTTTGTTGTTTTTATGTCTTATTGTTGTAGTGATTAGAAATTTAACTTTAGAGGGTGCATCTGTTGGCATTAATTTTTATCTTAAGCCTGATTTTAGTAAGATTACTCCAACACTATTTATAGCTGTTTTAGGACAAGTATTTTTTGCTCTTTCTTTAGGATTTGCTGTTATGATTACCTTATCCTCATTTTTAAATAAAAATGAAAATATGGTAAAAACTGCTATTGCTACTAGTGTAATTAATACTTTAATCGCACTTTTAGCTGGTTTTATGATTTTTCCTTCTTTATTTGCTTTTGGCTTAGAACCTAATTCTGGTCCTAAATTAGTATTTGAAGTTTTGCCTATAGTTTTTTCAAAAATGCATTTTGGTTCATTTTTTGCTGTGAGTTTTTTTACACTTTTATTAATAGCTGCATTTACTACTTCTATCACTCTTTATGAGCCTTTAGTTACTACTTTGCAAGAAAAATTAAATATGAGTAGAAAAAAAGCTGTTTTTTGGATTTTATTTTTAAGTTTTATTTTGGGTAATTTACCTTCTATTATGGCTTATGGACCTTTAAGTGAAGTGAGTATTTTAGGTAAAAATATTTTTGATGCTTTTGACTTTATTAGTGGTAATGTATTTTTTGTATTAACTGCATTAGGTGCTTCAATTTTTGTTGCTTGGGTTTTAAAAGAGGATGCAAAAGAAGAGTTAGCTAGAGGATTTAATAATAAAATGGTTATAAATTTATGGTTTTATTATGTCAAATTTATAATCCCTATTATAATTGTACTTATATTTATAAGTGGAATTTTTTAATTTTTAAGGAGTGTTAAATGATTGTAGGTTGTGCTAAAGAGATTAAAACTCATGAATATAGAGTTGGACTTACCCCACAAAATGTTAAAGAATATATTGAAGCTGGACATCAAGTTTTAATAGAAAGAGGAGCTGGAGAGGCTATAGGTTTTTTAGATAGTCATTATGAAAAATATGGCGCTAAGCTTGTAAATAAAGACGAACTTTTTGAAAAAAGCCAAATGATTGTTAAGGTTAAAGAACCATTGCAGAGTGAATATGAGTATTTTAGAGAAAATCAAATTCTTTATACTTATTTACATCTAGCTGCTGATGAAAACTTAACTCAAATGTTGCTTAAAAAGCATATTTCTAGCATAGCTTATGAAACTATAAAAGTAGGAAATGCTTTACCTTGTTTAGCTCCTATGAGTGCGATAGCAGGAAGTTTGGCTATTTTTGAAGCAGCTAAATACAGTCAAAAAACTTATGGTGGTAGTGGAATTTTATTAAGTGGTATTGCAGGAGTGAAAAAAGGGAAAGTTGTTATTATTGGAGGTGGAGTTGTGGGTATAAATGCTGCCCAAATAGCTCTTGGTATAGGTGCTGATGTGAGTATTTTAGATATCGACACGCAAAGATTAGCTTATATAGATCAAATTTTTAATATGAAAGTGCATACTTATTATAGTTCTAAGACAAATTTATTATCTTTGCTAGAAGATGCTGATGTGGTTATAGGTGCTATTTTAATACCTGGAGCAAAAGCTCCTAAAATTGTTAATAAAAATGATTTAAGTATTATGAAAAAATCTTCTATTTTGGTAGATGTTGCTATAGATCAAGGCGGTTGTTTTGAAACTTCTAAACCTACTACTCATAGTGATCCTATTTATGTATTTGATGATATAGTTCATTATTGCGTAGCTAATATGCCTGGATGTGTAGCTAAAACTTCTACTTTAGCGCTTACAGAGGTGACTTTAAAATTTGGTTTACAAATTGCAAATAATGGTTTTAAAGAAGCAGTTTTAAAAAATGAGGTTTTACTTAGCGGTTTAAATACCTATAAGGGTATGTGTATTTATGAGGCCGTTGCCAAGGCTTTTAATATTGATTATATAGATACTAAAAAGGCTTTAGCTTAAATACTTTTTTAATAGAATTTTTTATTTTTACAATAAAAAATTCTATGTTTTTATAAAATCAAATTCAATAATTTTTAAAAAAATAAAACTTTTTACTTAGATTTTGTATTTTTATCATAAATTTGTTTAGATAATTTAGCTAATAAGACAAGACTTTTATAGTATTAATGAATTGTTAGTTAAAACATACCCATTGATTTATAAATAAAAATTATTTAAAAATATGTTTAAAATATAATATTTATAAATTAAATGTTTGCCTTTTGTGATTTTGTATAATTTCTAAAACAAAATCCTATAATAATTAATTTAAAATAAATTATAAAACCATGGTTTATATAATATTTTATGTGAAATCTAATTAAAATGTAACTTTTTGTAAATTTTTAAAAAATAATTCTTATATCTTGATATTTGCATGAATACTTTTTGGCTTATTTTTATTATTTTTGTTAAGTTATCACCATTATTTTTTATATGTATAAAAAAGTAACATTATAGAAGTATTTTTTAATTTTTTATTCCTTTGATCTTAATAAATATTTTGTTTTTAATGTACTTAGTATTAATATAAGATTAATTACAAATAAAGGATTGTTGTATGGAAGAAGTTGTAATAGTAGCAGCTAAAAGGAGTGCTATTGGATCTTTTTTAGGTTCTCTTAAAATGCTTAAACCTGTAGATATGGTTAGTGATTTAAGTAAGAATTTAATATCAAATTTAAATTTAGATGCTTCTTTGGTAGAAGAACTGATTTTGGGACAAGTTTTGCAAGTTGGTCAGGGCCAAAATATAGCTAGACAAGCTCTTTTAAAAAGTGGTTTAAAAGAAGATAAAACGGCTTTTTTGGTAAATATGGTTTGTGGATCTGGTCTTAAGGCTGTAGAACTTGGTTTTAACTCAATAAGTTTAAATCATTCGTCCTTGCTTTTAGCTGGCGGTGTTGAAAATATGTCTTTATCACCTTTTATAGTTGAGCACACTAGACTTGGTTGCAAAATGGGTAATCAAACTTTAATAGATACTATGATTCATGATGGTTTGTGGTGTGCTTTAAATGATTATCATATGGGTATTACTGCTGAAAATTTAGCTAAGAAATATCAAATTTCAAGAAAAGAACAGGATGAATTTGCTTTTAATTCACATAAAAAAGCATCAAAAGCTATAGAAAAAGGTTATTTTAATGATGAAATTTTAGCTTTAAATATAAAAAATAAAAACAATGAAGTACTTTTTAAAGAAGATGAGTTTGTAAGAAAGGATATAAGTTTGGAGAAACTTTCAAAACTTCCTCCTGTTTTTGATAAAGAAGGTAGTGTAAGTGCTGGAAATTCTTCTGGCATTAATGATGGTGCTGCTATGCTTATGTTGGCTTCTAGAGAAAAAGCTAAAGAATTGGCTTTGCCTATTCTTGCTAGTATTAAATCTTTTTGTAGTGTGGGCGTTGATTCAAGTATTATGGGTATAGGTGCTGCTTTTGCAACTAAAGAACTTTTAAGAAAAAATAAGCTTGAACTAAAGGATATAGATTTAATAGAAATGAATGAGGCTTTTGCAGCACAAAGCATAGCTTGCATTAGAGAATTAAAAGTTGATGAAGAAAAGGTAAATATACATGGTGGAGCTATAGCTTTAGGGCATCCTATAGGTGCTAGTGGGGCTAGAATACTTATAAGTTTAATTTATGCTTTAAGGCAATATAAAAAGAATTTAGGACTTGCTACTTTATGTATAGGCGGAGGTCAGGGGATAAGTGTATTGGTTGAAGTAAAGGAATAAAGATGAATAAAATTATAAATGATTTAGATATTGCTTTTAAAGATTTAAAAGATGGCATGACTCTTTTAGTTGGTGGATTTGGACTTTGTGGTATACCTGAATATAGTATAACTAAGATCAAAGAATTAGGTGTAAAAGATTTAACAGTAGTAAGTAATAATTGCGGCATAGATGATTTTGGTCTTGGAATCTTGTTAGCAAATAAGCAAATTAAAAAAATGATAGCTTCTTATGTGGGTGAAAATAAAATTTTTGAACAGCAATTTATTAATAAGGAATTAGAAGTCATACTTACTCCACAAGGAACTCTAGCTGAACAATTAAGAGCTGGAGGAGCTGGAATTGGTGGTTTTTATACTCAAACAGGAGTAGGAACTTTAGTAGCACAAGATAAAGAACATAAAGAATTTGATGGGAAGATTTATATTTTAGAAAAGGCTATAAAAGGAGATTTTGCTTTAGTAAAAGCTCAAAAGGCTGATAAATATGGCAATTTAATTTTTAATAAGACTGCTAGAAATTTTAATCCTTTATGCGCTAGTGCAGGAAAAATTACTGTGGTTGAGGTTGAAGAACTTGTAGATGAACTTGATCCAGATAGCGTGCATTTGAGTGGAATTTATGTAGATTTTGTTTACAAGGGTAAATCTTATGAAAAAAGAATAGAAAAATTAACTGTATATAAAGGATGATTGATGTCAAAACAAATTATAGTAAAAAGAGCTCTAAAAGAGATTGAAGATGGGATGTATGTTAATTTGGGTATAGGAATACCAACTTTAATAGCTAATAAAATTAATACTTTAAATTTAAAAGTATTTTTACATTCTGAAAATGGACTTTTAGGTATAGGGCCTTACCCTAAAGAAGATGAAGTAGATGCTGATTTAATTAATGCAGGTAAAGAAACTATAAGTATAGTTAAAGGGGCTTGTTTTTTTGATAGTGCCCAATCTTTTGCTATGATAAGAGGAAATCATATTGATTTAGCACTTCTTGGAGCTATGGAGGTATCTCAAAGCGGAGATTTGGCAAATTATATGATACCTGGGAAATTGGTTAAGGGTATGGGTGGAGCTATGGATTTGGTTGTAGGCGCTAAAAGAATAGTTATTGTTATGGAACATACTAATAAAAAAGGTGAAAGCAAGGTAAAAAAAGAATGTACTTTGCCTTTAACAGGTAAGAATGTGGTGCATAGATTGATTACAGAGCTTGGAGTTTTTGATTTTGAACAAGGAAGCATGAAGCTTATTGAATTACAAGAAGGGGTAAGTTTAGAACAAATAAGGGCTAAAACTGAGGCAGAATTTGAGGTGTGTTTGTAGGAAATAATATGTTTTTATTAAGACGTTTCACTTCAGCTTGTGTGTTTTTAGCATCAAAATGTTTACCTGATTCTTTTGTTTTAGTGGGAATTTTAAGTTTTTTGGTTTTTATTCTTGTTTATATTTTCACAGATCAAAATGTATCAGATATAGTTTTTAGTTGGGGAAATGGCTTATGGACACTTTTAGGTTTCTCTATGCAAATGGCACTTGTTTTGGTATTAGGTCAAGCTTTAGCTAATGCTTTATTGATTCAGAAATTTTTAAAATATCTTTCTTTTTTGCCCAAAGGTCCCTATATGGCTATAGTTTTAGTTACTTTTGTATCTTTAGTGGCAAATTGGATTAATTGGGGATTTGGTTTGGTTATTAGTGCTATTTTTGCAAAAGAAATTGCAAAAAATGTTAAAGGGGTGGATTATAGACTTCTTATTGCGAGCGCTTATTCTGGTTTTGTGATTTGGCATGGAGGCTTTTCAGGATCCATTCCTTTAAGCATAGCTACGCAAAATGAAAATTTGCATACAATAAGTGCAGGTGTGATTAGTAAAGCTATTCCTCTTACTCAGACTATTTTTTCTACTTATAATTTATTTATTGTTGGTGTAATTTTTATTGTTTTACCTTTTTTGATGGCTATAATTCATCCTAAAAAAAATGAAAGGATTGAATTTGATATAAATTTATTAGAAAATGAAAAAAAAGATTTTAAATTGATTAGTCATGAAGTTCATAAAACCCTAGCGTATTTTCTTGAAAATAGTGCTTTACTTTCTTATCTTTTAGTTTTTTTAGGTTTTATTTATCTTTGTATGCATTTTTTAAAAGGGGGAGGACTTAGTTTAGATATAGTAAATACTATTTTTCTTTTTTTAGGAATTTTACTTCATAAAACTCCTTTAGCTTATATTAAGGCTATTAATCATTCTGCTAAAAGTGCAGCTGGAATTTTGCTTCAATTTCCTTTTTATGCTGGAATCATGGGTATGATGATAAGACATAATTTAGAAAACAATTCTTTAGCACAAATGCTTTCTTTAGCTTTTACGCAATTTGCTAATGAAAAAACTTTTGCTTTGATGACTTTTTTAAGTGCTGGGATTATTAATATTTTTATTCCTTCTGGTGGAGGTCAATGGGCTATTCAAGCTCCTATTATGCTTCCTGCTGGACAAAATTTGGGGGTAGATCCTAGTGTGATTTGTATGGCTATAGCTTGGGGTGATTCTTGGACTAATATGATACAGCCTTTTTGGGCTTTACCGTCTTTAGCTATTGCAGGTTTAAGTGCTAAAGATATTATGGGTTATTGTGTGCTTACTCTGATTTTTGTAGGTTTGGTGGTTTGTTTTGGATTGTATTTTTTAACATAAAAAGGAGAAATAATATGAAAAAAGTTGCAATTATTACAGGAAGTGCTAGTGGAATAGGGTTAAATATGGCTGAGAAATTTTTAGAGCAAAATTATAATGTGGTTTTTTCAGATATTAATGAAGATGCTTTAAATTTGGCTATGAAAAATTATCCTCAAGAAAAAATTTTAGGTATTAAATGTGATGTTAGTAAAGAAAGTGATATGCAAAATTTAATTCATAAGGCTTATGAGAAATTTAAACGTATAGATGTTTTAATTAATAATGCAGGACTTCAATATGTTGCTAAAATTGAAGATTTCCCTGTTGATAAATTCAAGCAGATGATTGAAATTATGTTAGTAGGTGCATTTTGCAGTACAAAATATGTTTTACCTATCATGAAAGAACAACAATTTGGTCGTATTATTAATATATCTTCTATTAACGGTCTTATAGGTTTTGCTGGAAAGGCTGCTTATAATAGTGCAAAACATGGGCTTATAGGTCTTACAAAGGTAACAGCTTTAGAATGTGCTTTATTTAATATTACAGCTAATGCCATTTGTCCAGGTTATATAGATACTCCTTTAGTAAGGGGTCAAATGCAAGATTTAGCAAATACTAGAGGAGTTAGTGTAGATCAGGTTTTAGAAGAAGTGCTTTATCCTTTAATACCTCAAAAACAATTGATTGATATTAATGATATTGCAGCTTTAGCTTTATTTTTAGCTTCTAATGAGGCTAAGCATATAACAGGTCAAAATATGATAATTGATGCAGGTTATACAGTACAATAATGAGGTAATATTAATATGACGGGTATAATTTTAGGTTTAATTATTTTAATGGTATTAGCATATCTTGGTTGGTCTATAGTATGGGTTGGACCTATTGCAGCTGGTGTGGTAGCTTTAGGCGGTGGTTTGGATTTATTTGATAGTTATACTAATGTTTATATGGGAGGTTTTGTTGCTTTTGCTAAAACTTGGTTTCCTGTTTTTATGCTTGGAGCAATATTTGGTAAATTGATGGAGCTTACTTATATGGCTAGTTCTGTTTCTTTAACTATAGGAAAAATTCTTGGTGAAAAAAGAGCTATTTTGGGTGTGATTCTTGCAGCTGCTATTTTAACTTATGGAGGTGTTAGCCTTTTTGTGGTAGTTTTTGCAGTCTATCCCTTAGCTTTATCTTTATTTAAAAAGGCTAATATATCAAAAAGACTTATTCCTGCTGCTATAGCATTAGGTGCTTTTACTTTTACTATGGCAGCTCTTCCAGGTAGTCCTCAAATTCAAAATTTAATTCCTATAAAATATTTTGATACTACTGCTATGGCAGCTCCTATTATGGGTATTATATGCGGATTAATCATGTTTGTTGGAGGATATTTTTATCTTAAATACAGGGAAAATTATTTAAAAAATTTGGGAGAATTTTATGAAGAATCAAAGGATAAATATCAATTACCCTCAGATGAAAAAATTCCTCATTTTATTTTATCGTTAATTCCTTTATTGTGTGTAATTATTTTGTTAAATGTATTTTCTTTTGAAATAATTAATGCTTTATTGTGTGGTATTTTTGCAATTTTACTTTTAAATATACACAGATTTAGAAATTTTGTTAAAGCTATGAATGAAGGAGTGCAAGGTTCTATAATAGCAATAATTAATACATCAGCTGCAGTGGGTTTTGGAAGTGTGGTTAAAGCAGTTCCAGGATTTCAAACTTTAACTAATTTGCTTTTAGATTTTAAAATTAATCCTTTAATTTCTGAGGGTATAGCAGTTAATTTATTAGCAGGAGCTACAGGATCTGCATCTGGTGGTATGGGTATAGCTTTAGAGGCTTTAGGTGCAAAATATAAAGAAATAGCATTAAGTGAAAATATTCCTTTGGAATTATTTCATAGAGTAGCTTCTATAGCATCTGGTGGGTTTGATGCTTTACCTCATAATGGAGCAGTTTTAACTTTGCTTGCGATTACTAGTATGAGTCATAAAAAGAGTTATTTAGATATTTGTGTAGTTGCTGTTATTATTCCAATAATAGCTTTAATTGTTGGTATAATACTGGCTTATTTTGGAATTTATTAAAAAAGAATTTGCTTAAATTGAGGAATTATTTTAAAAATTTAAATAAAAACTTAAGATTTTATTTAAAGATATTTTTAGTTAAGATTTATTTGAAAAAAAGCATATTTTTATTACAATCATACTCTTAAAAATAATTTTTAAAGAGTATGATTTAGAATATATTCTAAAGATAAAGACTTTAGGGTGAATCTTAAAATTAATCATTTATAAATCAAGGTTTTTAAAAATAATTATGATAAAAAAACAATTTTCCTTAATAAGACTTACTTTTCCTATTTTTTGGGATTTACTTTCAAAATATTTAACAGTTATTATTAATACTGCTATGGTTTCTCATTATTCTAATTTTCTTGTAGGAGCTATGGGTGCTGGAAATCAAATTTTAGACTTTTTTATTACTATTTTTTCATTTTTAAGCGTGGGTTGTAGTGTGGTAATTGCACAAGCTCTTGGGGCAAGAGATTATGCGCTAGCAAGAAAAGTAATTCATCAAAGTTTATTTTTAAATGCACTTTTAGGTTTTGTGTGTGCTGTGTTAATTTTTTGGCATGGAAAATATTTACTTTATCTTTTAAAAATTCCACAAGAATTATTAAAAGATAGTGAAATATATTTACGCATGCTTGCTATTTGTTTATTTTTTGATGCTGTAAGTATTGTCTTAGCTGCTATTGTTAGGGTTTATAATATGGCTTATTGGGTTATGATTATAGGTTTTTTAATGGATATAGTAGTAATTTGTGGGAATTATTATGTTTTACATTATACAAACTTAGAGCTTTTTGGAATAGGGCTTAGTAATATCATAGCACGTGTTTTTGCTATAGTGGCTTTAGTTATTATACTTTTTTATAAATTGCAAATTCACCTTACTATTAAAGAAATGATAAATTTAGAAAAAAAAGTTTTAAAAAAAGTTTTAAATATAGGGGGTTTTTCAGCAGGTGAAAATGTTATATGGACTATACAATATACCATAGCTTTTGCTTTTGTAGCAAGTTTAGGGGAGGCAAATTTGAGCGTACAAACTATTTATTTTCAAATCTCAATGTTAATCATGTTAATAGGACAAGCAGCTAGTATAGCTAATGAGATTATTGTAGGTAAATTAGTTGGTGCAAGATATGAAAATATAGCTTATAAGCATACTTGGCGTGCTTTATATTTTAGTGTTATTGCTAGCGCTTTGCTTGCCTTTTTAAGTTATTTATTTCAAGATTTTATTATGCAAACTTTAGGACTTAAAGAAGAGCTAAAAAATCTTATGATACCTTTATTTACTCTTTCTATTTTTCTTGAGATTTCGCGTACTTTTAATATTATTATGGTTAATGCTTTACGTGCTAGTGGAGATGCTAGATTTCCTTTTTTTAGTGGACTTGTATTTATGATGGGGGTATCTTTGCCTGTGGGCTATGTGCTTTGTTTTTATTTTAATCTTGGAATTTTGGGTATTTGGATTGGATTTTGTGCAGATGAGTTTTTGCGTGGAATGGTAAATTCTTATAGATGGAAAAGTAAACAATGGCAAGGCAAAATTCTTGTTTAAAAGAGTTAGTTTATAATAATGAAAGATTTTTTTATTCTAAAAAACATATTAAATTTTTAAGATTAAGGATAAATGAAAAAGGCGAATTGATTCTTAGTATACCTTATTTTTGTCCTTTTTCTACTGTATATAAGTTTTTAGATGACTCAAAAGAATGGATAAAAAGATCTAAGCAAGCATTTAAACAAAAATCTTTAAATGAGGAAGAATTAATTTTTTTAGCTAAAAAATATAAAATTATTTTTAATACGCATGCTAAAAAAACTTATTTTAATAAAAATACTATTATTAGCCCAAATCAAAAAAGCTTAGATTTATTTTTAAGAAAAAATGCTCAAAAGATTTTTTTATTTTATCTTAAAAAATGGAGCAGAAAAACAGGTTTAATTTATACTCATTTAAGTATTAAAAACATGAAAACACGCTGGGGATCATGCAATTATAATAAGGCTTATATTAATTTAAATTTAAAACTTTTGCAAAAAAGCTTAAAAGCCATAGAATATGTTATTTTGCATGAATTAGCTCATTTAAAATTTCCAAATCATGCTAAAGAATTTTATCATTTTATAGAATATTTTATGAATGATTTTAGACAAAGGGAGAAAGAATTTTTAAGTTAAAAATGTTATATTTATAAGTTTATTTTTCAAAAAAGGCATAATATGATTTTAGAATTTGATTTTATTTATAGCGCAAATAATGATATATTTGAATACTTATTGCGTTTTTATGCGAAAGATTATCATTATGCTTTGGAGAAGCAAGGGGATACCTATCGTTTTGTAATTGAAGGTGATGAGGAGAAATTAAAGCTTTTTTGCGATTCTTTAAAATTGATGAGTCATAGTATTTTTTTAAAAAAATTTGATGTTAAAATAGGAGAAAAATTTAGTTCTTCTTGTATAGAAGATCAAGATTTTTTAAAATTTTCTTATATCACCCATTTAAATTCTAGTGCCTATCAAGAAAAAAAAGTTTTAAGTAAAAATGAATGGGGTGTATTTTGCGAATCTTATTTTTCAAGTGATTTAAAAGAATTTCATTGTATTGATGAAACTTGTTTTAATGTATTTTTAGACCAAGCTTTTAGTTTGTTATTAAAAGATAAAAGTATTTATATAAAAGATAAAAAAGGTATTTATGAATTGGCTTTATTTAAGGATGATTTTACTTGCGATTTTTTAGTTCCTTGTGATATTAAAGCTATTAATTCAGCTTTTATTTGTTCAAATGAAAATTTAAAATTTCTTGCTAGTCTTGAAAAACCTTTGATAAAATTAAGATTAAATGCTATGTTTAGAAAAAATCATAATCTTAAATTCCATGATTTTAAAATAAGACTTGCACAAGATTTGTTTTGCTTTGCTTTAGGATTTAAATTGTTTGAAGATGGATATAAATTTTTAAGCGTTAAGAAAATTAAAGAATATGAAAAAGATTTTCAAATTGTACCTTTAGATAATCAATTTGTGGTTTTAGAAGGTTTTGAATTTATAAATATCAAGGCAAAGGAATTGATTTTTTCTAAAGAAGATAAAAATATGGCAAGAATTTCTTATATGCTTAGTCTTTATGGGGAAAAAGCTTTTATATTGGAATTAAGCAAGAATTATGAAGATATCTTACTTGTAAATAAAGAGCTTAATTTACTTCAACTTTCTTTACCTAAAGATTCTAAAGAACTTTATGATGAGATTAAAAAAGATGAAATTGGAGCAAAACTTTTAGAAAATTTTGCTAAAGAATTTCCATTATTGAATGAGGATTTTATACTTAAAAATAATTTTTATTCTTTATTTTGTTTGGTGGGTAGAGTGCTTAATTTAGACACTAATTTACAAAAGGCAGGAGAAGAACTTTTAAAAATTGCTGATGAATCAAAAATGCCACGAGGAGTTAAGATTGATTATCGTTTAAAAGAAAATAAAAGCTTTGATTATACGAGGACTGTGCGTTCTGTCATGAGTTTTATGTTAGCAGGAGTGGATAGTCTTAATATTGCTTATGGAGTTGTAGAAAGTTTAGCTTATTTTTTACGTGATACTTATGATGATTTAAGGGATAAAAATTTAAGTGAGTTAGCCTTAATAAGTGGTTCTTTGTTTGAGCATAAGGCTTTACTTAAAAATACTTTAAAACATCTAAAAAATTGTCAGCTTAGCAATGTGCCACTTAGGATATAAAATAAAAATTTCAGGACTAGTCCAAGGTGTGGGTTTTCGTCCTTTGGTTTTTGAATGGGCTTTGAGATTAAATCTTTTTGGAGAAGTAAGAAATGATGGTTTTGGAGTAGAAATTATACTAGCTTGCACTCAAGAAGAATGTGAAATTTTTATAGAAAAGATAAAAAACCATCTTCCAACTCTAGCTAGAATAGATAAACTTGATATAATAAAAACTTCTATTCCAAAATATACAAATTTTAAGATAAGCTCTTCTTTACAAAATACAAAAAGTGTACCTATGTTAAGTGATTTTTCCCTTTGTAAGCAATGTAAAAAAGAATTTTTTGATAAAAATAATGTGCGTTTTTTATACCCTTTTATTACTTGTACACATTGTGGACCGCGTTTTAGTATTATAAAAAGTCTTCCTTATGATAGATGTAATACTAGTATGCAAGATTTTATTATGTGTGAATTTTGTAAGAGTGAATATGAAGATCCTAAAAATAGGCGTTTTCATGCTCAGCCTATTAGTTGTCCACAATGCAAAATAAGTGTTTTTCTTAAAAATCAAAAGGGAGAAATTTTAGCTGAGGATACAAATGCTTTTGTAAAATGTGCTCAGCTTTTAAAAGAAGGTAAAATTTTAGCTATTAAAGGTATGGGTGGTTTTCATTTAATGTGTGATGCTTTTAATGAAGAAACTTTAAAACTTTTAAGAATGAGAAAAAATCGTCCTGAAAAACCCTTTGCTTTGATGTGTAAAGATTTAAATTATGCTAGAGAACTTGCTTTTATAAATGAACATGAAGAGGCTTTGTTAAGCGGTAATTTAGCACCCATTGTAATCTTAAGAGCTAAAAAAAAATATCCTTTTATAGCTCCTAATGTCAATAAATTAGGTATTATGTTAGCTTATACTCCTTTGCATCTTTTACTTTTTGAGTTTTTCAATGGTACACTTGTTGCAACGAGTGCGAATTTAAGTGGAGAGAGTATTATTAAAGATGAAAAAAATTTGCTTCAAAAACTTAGCGGTGTTTTTGATTTTTATTTAGATTATGAAAGAGAAATTATTAATGCAAGTGATGATAGTATAGCACAGGTTTTTAATAAAGAGGTTATGTTTTTACGCACTTCAAGGGCTTTAAATCCTTTTTATTTAGAAAATCAATTTAAACAAGAAGGTACTTTTTTAGCATTAGGTGCTGAACTTAAAAATGAATTTGTGATTTTTTATGAAAATAAATTTTTGATTTCTCCTTATATAGGAGATTTAAAAAGTGTGGATGTCCATGAAAGATTTTTTAGTCTTTTGGAGTTTTTTAAGCAAAATTACGATTTAAAATTTGATGCAATACTTTGTGATAAACATCCGCATTTTAGTTATATAAAACAATTTAAAAATACGAAAAAAATTGCTCATCATTATGCGCATTTTTGTGCGGCATATTTTGAATATGAGAAAGAATTTATTCAAGATGAAAAAGCTTTAGCTTTTATATATGATGGTACAGGCTATGGAGAAGATGGTAAGATTTGGGGTGGAGAAATTTTTATAGGAAATCTAAAAGAATATGAGAGGATAGCGCATTTTGAAAATTTTACTCTCATTAATAGTGATATTAAAAATATACAAAATTTAGCTTTAAGTTTGATTTGGCATTATAATTTAGAAGATCAAGCTCAAGAGTTTTTAAATAAAATTCCTAAAATTAAACTTGAAAACCTGAAAAAAATTTACACTCAATCTACTTTACAAACTAGTTCTTTAGGACGTATTATCGATGCTTTTGGAAGTATAGTTTTTAATATGGATAAAATTTCTTATGAGGCGCATATAGGTTTAATGTGTGAAGCTTTTTATGATGAAAAACTTGATTTTTCTTATGAGCTTTTTTATGAAAAGGGACAGATTAATTTTAAAAACTTGATTTTAGGCGCTTTAAAAGATGATAAAACAAAAGCTATTACAGGTATGTTTAATGCTTTGGCTAATTTTATTATCACTTTTAGTAAAAATTATAATTTAAAAGTGCTTGTAAGTGGTGGTGTTTTTCAAAATAAAACTTTATTAGAGCTTTTAAAAAATAAAAATTTTAAATTTTATGTACCTTTGAAATACCCTTGTAATGATAGTTCCATAGCTTTAGGACAAATGGTGCATTATTTAAATTTGCAAAAATTAAAATAAATATTTTAAAAACTCATAATTTTTTAATTATTTTAAAGTTAAAATTCAAAATAAAAATTATAAAGGATAACAAATGTGCAAAGATTGTGGTTGCTCTATTAATTCATCCATGCCTCATGAAAATACTCATCATCATGTTCATCATGAAAATCCTAGTTTAAAAGAAAGTAAAACTATAGAAGTTATTTCAAAAATTTTAAGCAAAAATGATGAACAAGCTGCGCATAATAGAACCCATTTTAATGAGACTAATACACTTTGTATTAATTTAATGAGTTCTCCAGGAAGTGGAAAAACAACTCTTTTAGAAAATACTATTAAGGCTTTAAAAGATGAATTTAAAATCGCGGTTATTGAAGGAGATTTAGAAACTAATAATGATGCTTTAAGAGTTAAAAATGCAGGTGCTTTAGCTTATCAAATCACTACAGGGCAAAGTTGTCATTTAGATGCTTTTATGGTGCATGAAGCTTTGCATCATTTATCTATAGATAATATAGATTTGCTTTTTATAGAAAATGTTGGAAATTTAGTATGTCCTGCAAGTTATGATTTAGGAGAGCACTTAAATGTCGTTTTACTTTCTGTAACCGAAGGTAGTGATAAGCCACAAAAATATCCTGTAATGTTTAAAAAAGCAGATATTGTACTTATTAGCAAAGCTGATTTGGCGCATCATTTTGATTTTGACATTAAAGAGGCAAGTCGGTTAATTAAAGAATTAAGTCCAAGAGCTGATATTATTAGTCTTGATGCTAAAAATGGTACTAATATGGAGCTTTGGTATAAATTGCTTAAATTTAAAAAGGAGCTTTTTTAAATGTGTTTATCTATTCCATCTGAAATTTTAGAAATTGACGAGTTTAATAATGCTTTAGTGCAAACTTTAGGAGTAAGAAGAAAAGTGAATTTAGACTTGATTGATGAATCTTTGCAAAAGGGTGATTATGTTTTAATTCATGTTGGTGTTGCTATGGAGAAAATCGATAAAGAAGCTGCTTTAGAAAGCATAAAAACTTATGAAGAAATCGTAGAAAAAATGAATAATGAAGAAATAAAAAGTGATGAAGGAGATTTAGGTTTAAATGAATTTTATCGACGAATTCAGAAATAAAGATAGTATTTTAGCTTTAAAAAAACTTATAGTTAAAGAACTTAAAACTCCTATTAATATTATGGAAATTTGTGGAGGCCATACTCACAATATTATGAAATATGGTTTAACCTCGATTTTGCCAAAAACGATTAATTTTATTCATGGTCCAGGTTGTCCTGTTTGTGTTATGCCACGAAATCGCATTGATGTTGCCATTAAACTTGCTTCTATGAAAAATACCATTTTTTGTACTTTAGGAGATCTTTTAAGAGTAAGAGGAAGTGATTTTTCTTTACTTGATTTAAGAGCAAAAGGAGCTGATATTAGAGCGCTTTATTCTCCTCTTGAAGTATTAAAAATTGCTAAAGAAAATTCAAATAAAATTATTATTTTTTTTGCTATAGGTTTTGAAACAACAACTCCTATGAGTGCTTTGCTTCTTAAAAAACTTATAGAAGAAAAAATAAAAAACGTATTTTTTCATATTAATCATGTTACTGTTCCAGCCCCACTTATAGCAATTATGAGTGATAAAAATGTAAGAATTGATGCTTTTTTAGGTCCTTCTCATGTGAGTGTAATTACAGGTTATAAGCTTTATGAACCTTTGGTTGAACAATTTAAAGTTCCTATAGCTGTTAGTGGTTTTGAGCCAGTTGATATTTTAGAGAGTATATTAAATATAGTAAGACAGGTTAATGAAGGAAGTTTTAAAGTTTATAATCAATATAAAAGAGCAGTCAGTCAAGAAGGCAATGTAAAAGCTCAAGATTTAATTAAAGAATATTTTCAAATTTGTGATTTTGAATTTCGTGGTTTAGGGCTTATTAAAGAGGGTGGTTTGAAATTAAAGGAAGAATTTAGTGCTTATGATGCAAGTAAACAATTTGATTGTAGTGTGCAAAGTAAAAGTGAAAGTAAAGCTTGTATTTGTAGTCAAATTTTAAGAGGTTTGGCTAAGCCTTATGATTGTAAAGTTTTTGGTAAGGCTTGTACTCCAAAAAATCCTATAGGAAGCTGTATGGTTTCAAGTGAAGGAGCTTGTGCAGCATATTATAAATATTCAAAGGTTGGTGTATGAAAAATATTTCTTTGGCACATGGAGGCGGTGGAGAAGAAAGTAATGAACTTTTAACAAAATTTTTTAAAATATTTGATAATAAAATTTTAAATGAGGCTAATGATGCAGCTATTTTAGGAAATTTAGCTTTAAGCACAGATTCTTTTGTTTTAAATCCTATTTTTTTAGATGATGAAATAAATATAGGAAAACTTTGTGTTTGTGGGTCTGTAAATGATGTTTTAATGGTGGGAGCAAAGCCAAAATATTTAAGTTTGAGTCTTATTCTAGAAGAAGGTTTTGAAATAGACAAACTTGAAATTATTTTAAAAAGTATTAAAAAAGAGTGTGAAGAATGCGAACTTACTCTTGTTTGTGGTGATACTAAAGTGGTGCCAAAAGGCAAGGGTGATGAAATTTATATTAATACTACAGTTTTAGGAGAAATCATTTCTAAAAAAGAAACTAAAAATATTCATGCAGGATGCAGTATACTTATTTCAGGCGATATAGGTAGACATGGGGCTAGTGTTTTGATTAAAAGAAATGATTTGCAAGCAGATGTGAAAAGTGATTGTAAGGCTTTAAATAAAGAAGTTTTGGAGCTTTTGGAAAAAAATATTAAAGTAGTAGCTATGCGTGATGCTACACGTGGGGGTTTGAGTGCAGTTTTAAATGAATGGGCAAAACAAAGCGGGTATGATTTATTAGTTTTTGAAGAAAAAATTATCGTACAAGATGAGGTTATGGGACTTTGCGAACTTTTTGGCTATGAAGCATTTGAACTTGCAAATGAAGGAACTTTCATACTTTGTGTTGAACAAGAAGATGAAAAAGAGGCTTTAGAAATTTTAAAAAAATACAATCAAAATGCAAATATTATAGGTAGGGTTTTAGAAGAAAAAAAAGCACAAGTAATCTTAGAAAACTCTTATGGGGCTAAGCGTTTTTTAGAATCTCCTAAGGGTGAACTTTTGCCAAGAATTTGCTAATGCATGAATTAAGTATTGTAGAATCTTTAATAGAACTTTGCGAAGAACAAGCTTTAGCTAATCAAGCTAAAAAAGTACAAGAAATTTATGTTAAAATAGGACGTTTAAGTGGTATAGAAGGAGATCTTTTTAAACGTTGTTTTGAAACTTTTAAAGAAAATTCGTCTTATTGTAAAGATGCTTTGCTTTTTATGGAGCTTGCCCCGCTTGAAATTACATGTTTGGTATGTCATAAAGTGAGTGTTTTAAAAGAAAATATTTTTAAATGTTCACATTGTAATGCTTTAGATTATAAAATCACTCAAGGTGAAGATTTGCATCTTATGCGACTGGTAATGGAATAAATAAAATTTAAATATAAGTATTTGATATTTTTATGCATTTGATTGATTTTTTATTTTATTGATTTGATGATTCTTGCGAGTTTAAGTAGACTAGAAATTAAAAATTCTTTTTTTATAATTTTAGAATTACTTTTAAGTTCATATTCACTTTGAAGTAAAAGGGTGAAAATTTCTTTATATTGTTCAATTTTTAAACTGAAAGCTTGCGAGCTTAAGTTTTGTCCTACTTGGGGTGGAGGTGTATAACCTAAAAGTTCTTTAAAGTCTATTTTTCCATTGATTTTAACATAAAGTGCGATTTTAAATAAGCGATAAAAAGCATTATATAAAGAATTAATTAAAGCAATTTCATTGAAATGATCTAAAATTTTTTCAAGTTCACCTTGAAAGTCTTGTTTTTTTAAAATTTTTTCAAAAAAGCTTTCAAAATTTCCTAAATTTAAGCTATAACAATATTGTTTTATAGTTGTTTCATCTACTTTTAAACCATAAAATTTATTAAGTTCGCTGGCTGCAAGGTATAAATTTTCATCAAAATTTGTAAATAAAGTAAATAAAGCATTGTGAGTAATTTCTATTTTTAGTTGCTTAGCTTTAATACTTAAAAGTTCTATTCCTTCTTTTGCTCCATTGGCTTTAAAAAAGCGTACAAAATGAGGAGAGAAAATTTTTTCTATATCGTTTTGTTTAGAATTTTCATCATAAAATTCCAAAATAAAAAAATGATTTAGGTTTTTTTGGCAAAGATCAACTAAAATTTTAAGATCTTTTATAGGTATTTTTTTAGAAATTTTAATTTCTAGTAGTTTTTTTTCACTAAATAAAGAAGCAGAAGATAAAAAATCATTTGCTATAGTAAAATTATATTCTTCAAAAAACAGTTTTAAAATTTCATCAGCTTGATATTTTTCTTTAATGAACTCACTATAAAGTTCAATTTGGAAATTATCTGATCCATAAAGGAAAAAAAAGTTAGAAATAGAATTTTTAGTAAGTAGGTTTTGAAGATCTTTTCTATACATTTTCTTCCTTTTTGTTTAATTTTTGGGTGATTTTTCCATAAATTTTAGCCATTACAATATCTGCTTGTATAATTTGCACTTCAACTCTTTCTAGTAAATTTACTTTTGTATCATAAAGAATAAGATCAGCTCCTTGAATTTCGTCTTCGAGCTTAGCTATGCAAATTCCATCATTTTGTATGATTAAGGCCTTGAATGTTTTTCCTATATTTTTAGCTGCCCATCTGGCAAATTTTCTATCCATAAAATCAAATGCTACTTTATCAGCTTCTCTTTCAAGTATGTTAAGATTTTGACAAGTATTTTCTATATTTAAAAGTAAATAATTAAATAATTTTTCATCGTTTTTTTGTTTGGCTTTTAAAAGTCTGTGCAAAATAAGATCAGAATATCTGCGTATAGGGCTTGTAAAATGAGAATATTTTTTAAAACCTAAACCAAAATGTCCCGCATTAATACTAGAATACTCAGCTTTTTTTTGTGCTTTAATAATAAGTTTATCGACTTCTGATCTTAAATTAAGTTCATCGGCTAAATTTTGTATATTACGTATGAGTTCTAAAAAATTACCTTTAAAATGAGCATCAATTCCAAGTTCACGTAAAGCGCTTAAAAGTTTATCAATTTTTTTTGTATCTGCGCTTAAATGATTTCTAAAAATGCCTATATCTATGAGTTTTGCAGCTGCTTTATTGGCTAAAAGCATACAATCTTCTATTAAATTATGCGATGGAGTATCTTTTTCAAAAACAGTACTTTTAAGATGTAAATTTTTATCTAAGGTCATTCTAAGTTCTTCAGTTTGAAATTCAAAAGCATTTTTAAGACGGTTTTTGCGTAAAATTTGAGTGACCTCAAAGAGTTTATAAAGCCAAGATAATTCTTTTAAATCAGGTTTATTTATTAAAATTTCATCTACTTCATCATAATTAAAACGGCGTTTTGAGTTGATAATACCTTCAAAAAGCTCTTCTTTTACAACTTTATATTTATGATTTAAAGTAATTTTAAAACAGTAAACTAGGCGATCTAAATTAGGTTTTAAAGAGCAAATGTTTTCGCTTAAAGGACGTGGAAGCATGGGTATGGCAATATGAGGAAAATATATTGAAAATCCGCGATTTCTTGCTTCTTTGTCAATAGCACTATAAGCATAAACATATTCGCTTACATCAGCAATAGCTACATAAATCTCACGTTTTTTTATATCAAAATAAATTGCATCATCAAAGTCTTTTGCATGAATAGGATCTATGGTGCAAAAAGGCAAAGATCTTAAATCTGTGCGATTTTTATACATATTAGCATCTACAGTATCACCATTAGCTAGAGATTCTTTGATACAAATATCATTAAAATCATTATTTTTATTAAAAAGTGCTAAAGAAATTTTTTCATCTACTTTTTCATCATCTATATGTCCTAAAACTTCTATAATATTATTATTTTCATTTTCTATTTTTAAAATTGTCCCTAGAGGCAAATTTTTTAAAGATTTTTGAGAGGCTTTTAAAGCAGTACTTAAACCTGTTTTTATATTCATTCCAAGTATAGCTTGACCATATTTTTTAGTAATTACTAAAGAGGTTTCATTAGCTCTTTTTATAATTAAAACCACTTTAGCGCTAGGACGTTTTTTCTTTAAAGGTAGTAGTTTTACCGCAATAATATCTTTATAATTTGCTCCTTTTAAATATTTATTTTCTATTAAAAGATCTTTTTTAAAATTCTCATCAAAGCTTTTTAAAAATCCTGTTCCTTTAGATGAAATATCAAGTCTTCCAAAGGTAAAACCATTATTAAGATAATATTTATTTTTGTGTTCTTTGATAATGTTATGAACTAAAAGTTCTCTTAAAATTTGTTTAAAATCATTATTGATATTAGAAACATTTATACCATAATTCAGACTATTTAAAAATTCTTTCACTGTTTATACTTTGTAACTTTTTATGAAATTCTTACATAAAGTTTATAAAAAAAATATGAAATTTATACTTTAATTGTTATAATGGATTTTTTAATTTTTTGAATTTTAAGGAGTAATTGTGGCAATTAGGGTGTTTTATGATAAAGATTGTGATATAAATTTAATTAAATCAAAAAAAGTGGCTATTATTGGTTTTGGTTCTCAAGGTCATGCTCATGCTATGAATTTAAGAGATAGTGGTATTGATGTTATTGTAGGGCTTCGTGAAAATGGTTTAAGTTATACTAAGGCAAAAAATGCAGGTTTTGATGTTATGAGTGTGAGTGAGGCTTCAAAACTTGCTGATGTAATTATGATCTTAGCTCCTGATGAAATTCAAGCAGAAATTTTTAATCTTGAAATTAAACCGAATTTAAGTGAAGGTAAGGCTATAGCTTTTGCCCATGGTTTTAATATCCATTATGGACAAATTGTCGCTCCTAAGGGTATTGATGTGATTATGATTGCACCCAAAGCACCAGGGCACACAGTAAGAAATGAATTTGTTATAGGTGGTGGAACCCCTTGTTTAATCGCTATTTATCAAGATGAAAGCCAAAATGCTAAAAATTTAGCTTTAAGTTATGCAAGTGCTATTGGAGGAGGACGTACAGGTATTATAGAAACAAGCTTTAAGGCTGAAACAGAAACTGATTTATTTGGTGAACAAGCTGTGCTTTGTGGTGGACTTAGTGCTTTAATACAGGCAGGATTTGAAACTTTGGTTGAAGCAGGTTATGAACCTGAAATGGCTTATTTTGAATGTTTGCATGAAATGAAACTCATTGTAGATTTGATTTATCAAGGAGGGATTGCTGATATGCGTTATTCTATTTCAAATACTGCAGAATATGGTGATTATATTACAGGACCAAAGATTATTACAGAAGAAACCAAAAAAGCTATGAGAAAGGTTTTAAAAGATATACAAAATGGTGTTTTTGCCAAAGATTTTATTTTGGAGCGTCGTGCAGGTTTTTCAAGAATGCATGCAGAGCGTAAAAATATGAATGATTCTTTAATAGAAAAAACAGGGCGTAATTTGCGTGCTATGATGCCTTGGATTAGTGCTAAAAAATTAGTAGATAAAGACAAGAATTAAGCCTTGTCAAAAAAGAAATTATCTTTTATTGTACTTATATTTTTTTTAATCTGTATAGTTTTATTTGTGGGAATTTTAATTAAGTATAAAAATTCCCAAAATATTAATTATCAATCAGATTTTATTATTCAAACCAAAGAAAACCAAGAAATAAATATAGATTTTATTGATAAAAATATAACAAATGAACATTTTGGTATTTTTAAACCTATAGAAGAAGAAAGTATTCAAAATGATCAAGCTATAAGTATTTTAGAGCAAAGAATTAAAGATTTGAATATAAGTTTGAAAGAACAAAATTTAAGCAATAAAGAGCAAAATCTTAGTTTAGAGTCAAACCAAAATTTCATTTTAAAAGATGAAAATACTTCGTTACAGGATAATTTACATTTGCAAAAGGATGTGAAACCGATCAAAGATAATTCTTTGCCAAAACTTGCTATTATTATAGATGATATGGCTAATGCAAATCAAGTTAAGAATTTGAAAGCTTTAAAATTAAAACTTAATCCTTCCTTTTTTCCACCAGATAAAAACCATAATAATACGCCAAAACTTGCTTTGCAATTTGATTTTTATATGGTACATCTGCCTTTAGCTGCTATTGATTATAATAAACCTGAACTTGATACCTTGAGTCCTAATGATAGCAAAGAAAGAATTTATAAAAAAATTAAACAAATTAAAAAAGATTTTAAGAATTTAAGATATATTAATAATCATACAGGTAGTTTATTTACTAGTAATGAAAAGGCTATGAGAAACCTTTATGAAGTTTTAAAAACTCAAAATATATTTTTTGTAGACTCTAAAACTATAGCTTATTCTAAAGCAAGTAAAATAGCTAAAGAGCTAGGACAAATTTATATACAAAGAGATATTTTTTTGGACAATGAAGATGATATAGCATATATTAAAAAACAACTTTTCAGTGCAGTAAAACTTGCGCAAAAAAAAGGTTTTGCTCTGGCTATAGCTCACCCTAAGGAAAACACTTTTAAGGCTTTAGAGCAAAGTAAAGATTTGTTAAAAAGTGTGAATCTTGTATATTTGAGTGAAATTTATGGTAAGTAAAATTTTAGATTGTGAATTTTTAGAATATTTTAAAAATTTACAAAAACCACCTAAAAAATTATATTATAAAGGAAATTTATCTTTATTAAAACAAGATAAGATTGCTATTATAGGATCTAGACGCATGAATGTTTATACAAAAAATTGTGTTTTTTCTTTAGCTAGTATGCTTAAAAATGCTAATATTTGTATAGTTAGTGGAGGTGCTTTAGGTGTAGATATTACAGCAAGTATGGCAGCTATGCCTAATACTATAGGTATTTTTGCTAATGGTTTGGGACAAATTTATCCTAAAACAAATGAAAAAATAATCAAGCAAATTTATCAAAATGCTTTGGCTTTGAGTGAAAATGAGGATAATTATGTGCCTAAAAATTATGATTTTTTATTTAGAAATCGTTTGATTATTGCTTTGAGTAAAGTTGTTGTTATAGCACAAGCTGATATAAAAAGTGGATCTATGCAAAGTGCTAGACTTGCTTTAGAATTAAATAAACCTTTATATGTTTTGCCTCAAAGACTTCATGAAAGCATGGGAACTAATTTACTTTTGAAAGAAAATAAAGCAAAATTGATTTATGATTTAAGAGATTTTGTGGATGAGTTTGCACCTTTGAATATGCAAAAAGATGAATTTTTAGAGTTTTGTCAAAAAGGTGTAAGTGTAGATGAGGCCTTAAAAATTTTTGGTGAAAAAGTTTATCAATATGAACTTGAAGGAAAAATTTCTATAGAAAGTCTTTTTATAAGGGTGTTAAAATGAAGGTTTTAGCTTTAGATGTGGGTTTAAAACGTATAGGTGTGGCACTTTGTGTGGATAAAAAAATTGCTCTACCTTTAGATGCAGTGTTAAGAAAGAATCGTTATCAGGCTGCTAATGAAATAAAAGCTTTGATTCAATTATATGATATTTCTTTGCTTATAGTAGGTATTCCAAAAGGAGGATCAAGTCAAGAAGAAATGACAAAGCGTATTAAACATTTTATATCTTTGCTTGATTTTAAAAAAGAAATTTGTTTTGTTGATGAGAGTGGAACTAGCAAAGCTGCTTTAGAATTGGGTGTGGTAAATACTCGTAAAAAAGATGGAAAATTAGATTCTTTAGCTGCTTTGCTTATGATAAAGGATTATTTTGCTCTCTAGAATCAGAAAGCTTTACACTAAAGAGGAGTTTGAAAATCTTTTGTCTTCTTTTGAAGAAGAAAAAAATATTTGTATTTTTTTAAATACTTTAGTTTCTAACGCTAAAATTTTAGAAGATGAATTTTTAAAACAAGGTTTAAAATTTCGTAAAATAAATGCTTATTGTTATTTGTTTCAAGCTAAAGATAAAAGTATTTTAAGTTCTATGAAGGCTTTTAAAGAATATAATTTTTATATACAAAATTATGCCTCTTATTTATGTGCTTTAAATTTAGATATTCAAGAAGGTCAAAGTGTACTTGATATGTGTGCTGCTCCTGGTGGAAAAAGTATCAACCTGGCTAATTTTACACAAAATAAAGCTCATTTAGTTTGTAATGAGGTAAATAAAGATAGGTTTTTTACGCTTCAAAAAAATCTTAAAAATTATAGAGTAAATGCTAAAATTTATATGAAAGATGGTAAAAGCATTGGTAATTTATGTCCTTTAAGATTTGATAAAATTTTGCTTGATGCACCTTGTTCAACACTTTCTAAAATAGGCTTTGAATTAGAAAAAAATTATAAAGAGATAAAAAATATTTCTAAATTACAAAAAAAGCTTTTACACTCAGCTTTAAAAGCTTTAAAAATAGGTGGAGAGCTTGTATATAGTACTTGTACTTTTACTAAAGAAGAAAATGAAGAAGTAATAGAAAATGCATTAAGAAGTGAATTTAATATAGAGCTTTTAGATATTAATTTAGAAAATGCAAAAGCTAAAGATGCCAAAAGTAATGAATTTAGTACAATGATAAAATGTAAACGTATTTTACCAAGTATAGATTATGATGGATTTTTTATAGCTAAACTTAGAAAATTAAGTTAAAATTGGATTTTATTCACATTAAAAATTAAATTCATAAAAAAACTTAAAAAACAATAAATATTTTTTTGTTTATTTTAAAGCTTAAAGTTCTATTTTTAGGTATTTTAAGAAGAAAATCACAGAGTGAAAAAGCTGTGAATAAAGTATTATTTTTTTTAAACTTAAAAAATAAAATTTTGTATTTTAGCTAATTTTGGGGCAATAATATTTTGACAATATGCTTGAGAAGGGTTCTTTGTAAAATAGTGTTGGTGGTAGTCTTCAGCTTTATAATAAGCTTTTAGTTTTAAAACTTGAGTAACTATATTTTTATTTAAAATTTTTTGTTGATCTTTAATAAAATTGTCAATTAATATTTTATCTTCTTCATTTTGATAAAAAATTACCGAACGGTATTGTATACCTATGTCTGGACCTTGTTTATCCATACTTGTTGGATCATGTATTTTAAAAAATAAATTTAAAATATCTAAGAGTGTAATTTGCTTTTCTTCATAGTCTAATTTTACAACTTCTATATTGCCATCTTTATTGCAAACACTTTCATAGTTGGGATTAGCTTTACCTCCACTATAACCTACTTCAGTGTGCAAGACACCTTCTTTTTGTTCAAAGGCGGCTTGAATGCACCAAAAGCACCCACCACCTAAAATAATACTTTTCATAGTTTCTTTCCTAAAAAATTTTTAACTTAAAAAAGCTAAGAATTTATCGATAATTTTTAATAGCTTTTTCTAAAATTGCAATAGCAGCTTTTTCATCTTGGAAATCTTGTACTTTAACCCATTTGCTAGGTTCTAATATTTTATATGTTTCAAAAAAATTTTTGATTTTATTTAGGCTTGCTTGAGGTAAATCTGTGTAAGTTTTGATATTATCATATCTTGCATCGATTTTAGAATTAGGAACAGCAAGCAGTTTTTCATCCATACCGCTTTCATCTTCCATAATTAAAACTCCGATTAAACGACAAGGGAGTATAGCTCCTGCTTGTATAGGGTATTCATTAACAATTAAAATATCTACAGGATCACCATCATCAGCTAAGGTATTAGGGATAAAGCCGTAATTTGCAGGATAAAACATTGCACTAGCCATAACACGATCTACCATAATAGCAGCACTGTCTTTATCAATTTCATATTTTATATTAGATCCATATGGAATTTCAATGACTGCATTGATTTTATTTGGAATTTCTCCAATTTTAATTTTATTTAAATCCATTTTATTTCCTTTATATATTTTGAATTTTTTTAATCAAATCTTTCATATCAGCAACAATAGGTTCTATCGTACGTTCTCCATCTATGATGAAATGAAGTTTTTTCTTTTGATAAAAAGCTAGAATTTCATTTAAAGGTTGTGTATATACTTTCATTCTATTATAAAAAATTTCTTCATTATCATCCGCACCACGATTTCTACCTAAGACGCGTTCTTTTGCTATTTCTTCGCTTACTCTTACTTCAATTACTCCTTTGAGAGAAATTTCATTTTGTTTACTTAAAACCTTATCAAATTCTATCATTTGTTCTATGCTTCTTGGATAACCATCAATAATAATAGTTTGTGTTGGAGCAGTTTTAAGAGCTGAAATTATAGTATTAATAACTATATCTAAAGGAACAAGATTGCCTTTGGAGATAAAACTATCTATAGTTTTTCCAAGTTCGCTCCCACTCGCTATTTCAGATCTTAAAAGATCACCTGTTGAATAATGGGTGATATGAGTATCACTTTGGGCTATTAAACTTGCATCAGTAGTTTTTCCACTCCCTGGTGCACCTATAATTAAAAATAATTCTTTCATTTGATATTCTCCCTTAGTTTGATTCCTAATTCTCTTAAGGCTTCATTATTAGCTATTGAAGGTGCTTGTGTCATAAAGCATTGTGCTTTTTGAGTTTTTGGAAAAGCTATTACTTCTTTAATGCTATTAGATTTTGTTACTAGCATAATAAGTCTATCAAGACCTATTGCAATTCCCCCATGAGGAGGAGCTCCAAAACTTAAAGCATTAAGTAAAAAACCAAATTGTTCTTTTTGTTGTTTTTCGTCTATATTAAGTAGTTTAAAAACTTTTTGTTGTATATCATTTTTGTGAATTCTAATGCTTCCACCCCCAAGTTCTACTCCATTTAGCACTATATCATAAGAAAACGATGAAATAGCTTCTAAATCATCTGCGTCAATATTTTTTGGCATGGTAAAAGGATGATGCATTGCAGAATAAGTTCCATCATCATTTTGTTCAAACATAGGAAAATCAATCACCCATGCAAATTCTAAAAGATTTGTATCAATAAGATTAAGTTCATTAGCTAGAAAAATTCTAAATCTTCCCATATAATCAAGTACTGTTTTTTTATTTCCTGCACCAAAAAATACTACATCCCCGGTTTCAAGTTTGCAACGTTGAGCTAGTGTTTGTAAATCTTCTTCGTTAAAAAATTTACAAAGAGGACCTTTAAGACCATCTTCTTTAACTTGTATAAAAGCTAAACCTTGAGCACCAAATTTGCGAACAAATTCTTCAAATCTTTGCATTTGTCTTTTTGAAAAAATAGTATCACCTTTAGGAACACGTATGGCTTTAATACGATTTTTCTTTGTATTGTTAGCAATATTTGCAAAAATTTCATTATTTGATTTTGCAAAAATATCAATAACATCGATCAATTGAAGATCAAATCTTAAATCTGGTTTATCAGATCCATAATTTTCCATAGCTTCTTGATATTGTATTTGTCGAAAAGGAATGTGAATTTCTTTTCCACAAGCTTTAAAAATATCTTTTAACAAAATTTCAGCTGTTGTTATAACATCTTTTTGTTCGCAAAAACTCATTTCTATATCAATTTGTGTGAATTCAGGTTGACGATCAGATCTTAAATCTTCATCTCTGAAACATTTTGCAATTTGAAAATAACGATCAAAACCGCTGCACATTAAAAGTTGCTTGAAAAGTTGAGGGCTTTGAGGAAGGGCATAAAATTGACCTTGATGCACACGAGAAGGTACAAGATAATCTCTTGCGCCTTCTGGAGTTGCTTTAGTGAGAATAGGAGTTTCAACTTCTAAAAAACCCATATTTGCTAAAGAATTTCTAGCGGCTATACAAGCTTTAGAACGTAGGGCAAAATTGTCATAAAGCTTAGGATTTCTTAGATCTAAAAAACGATATTTTAGACGTAATTCTTCATTAACATTTTCATCTCCAATAGCAAAAGGGGGAATAAGACTTTCATTTTCTATACTAAGTTCAAAAACAACAACTTCAATTTTTCCTGTTTGTAATTTTGAATTTATAAGCCCTTCTCCGCGTGGACGTATGGTGCCTTGTACAATTAAAACAAATTCATTTCTTACATTAGAAGCAATTTCATGAGCTGCTTTGCTATCATTAGGATCGCAAACAAGTTGAATAATACCGCTTCTATCTCTTAAATCTATAAAAATAACTCCACCATGGTCACGGTAGCTATTTACCCAACCGCAAAGTTTAACGCTTTGACCAACATGGGAAATTCCCAAGTCTGTATTATAATGAGTTCGCAAATTTATTCCTTGAAAAATGTTTTTAAGATAAAAATTAAAATTATAATATTTTTATTCTTTTGCTTTGCTAAGATTTGATATAATTTTTTATGCAAAATAAAATAGATTATAAAAATATTAAAAAAATTGGACTTGTTGCACGACCTAATTCGAGTTTTGATAAAGAAATTTTAAAACTTCAAACAATTTTAAGAGTATATGATATTGAACTTGTGTTATTTAAAAAAAGTTCTAAAATATTAAATTTATTACAATATGAACTTGATGATTTATTTAAAATATGTGATTTGATTATTTCTTTAGGTGGAGATGGAACTTTGATTTCTTTATGCTGTAAAGCTTGTGAGCATGATAAGCCACTTTTAGGAATTCATGCAGGACGTTTGGGTTTTTTAACCAATTTTAAAATGGATGAGGCAGAAAATTTTTTTAAAGCATTTTTTCAAGGGGAATTTAGGGTTGAAAAACCTTATTTATTGAGTCTCTCTTTGGAAAATAAACAAGGAAAAAATTTAGAAAAATTAGCCTTTAATGATATAGTTATTGGTAAAAATAATAAAGCGTCTATGGCTCATATAGAAGTGTTTAGAAAGGCTAAAAAATTTAATGAGTATTTTGGAGATGGTCTTATTGTTGCAACTCCAGCAGGTTCAACAGCTTATAATTTAAGTGCTAATGGACCTATAGTTTATACCTTAGCACAAGCTTTTATATTAACACCTGTATGTTCTCATTCTTTAACTCAAAGACCTATTGTTTTACCAAAGGGTTTTGAAATAGAAATCATGGCAAAAGATTGTATACTTTGTGTAGATGGGCAAGAAAATTATCAAATGAATGATTTTAAAAGTGTAAAAGTGGGTTTAAGTGATAAAAATGTATCTTTAATTCATCCTAAAAATAGAGATTATTTTCAAATTTTAAAAGAAAAATTGCATTGGGGAAATTAATGATTGATAAAATTTTAATAAAGGAAAATCTTAGCTTTAAAAAAGTAGAGCTTCAAATTTCTAAAGGACTTACAGTTTTTACAGGTCTTAGCGGGGTAGGAAAATCAGTTTTATTTAAAGGAATTTTATCAGCTTTTTCTTTATGTGAAAGTGAAGCTAAATTTGTTGAAGTTAGACTTGATGATAGATTGGATTTAGAAAGTTTTGGTATAGAGAGTGAAGAAGAGAATGTATTTAAAGTTTTAAAAGAAAAAAATACTAAATATTTTATTAATAATCAAAGTATAGCCAAAAAAAGTTTATACAATTTAAGTAAAACCTTTATTAAATATTTGAGTGTTAAAGAGAATAATGAATTTAGTAATGAAAAATTTTTAAAGCTTTTAGATACTTTAGAAGTTCAACAAGATTCACAATTTATTTCTTTTTTGGAAGAATTTAAAAAGGAATTTTATGAATATATAGAAGCTTTAAATCAATTAAATCTTCTTTTAGAAGAAGAAGCAAAAATAGAAGAATTAAAAGAGCTTGCTAAAATACAAATTGAAAAAATTTCAAGTATCAATCCTAAAATAGGCGAATATGAAGAGCTTTTAACACTTAAAAAAAAGCTTTCTAAGAAAGATAAATTAGAACAAGCTTGGAGTAAAGCAGAGCGTATTTTTGATTTTGAAAAAGTTGTAATAGATGCTTTAAATTTAAGTGAAGTAGATCCAAGTTTTTTTAGTGAATGTTTAAATGAGTTGCGTATTATTTATGAAAATTTAAAAATGGAAGATTTGGATTTTGATGTTGAAACGCTTTTAAATCGTATTGAAAATTTGTCTTATCTTATTAAACGTTATGAAAGTATAGAAAATACTTTAGAGGTTTTAAAGTCCAAAAAACAAGAATTGCAACATTATGAAAATTTAAGTTTTGAAAAAAAAGAACTTGAAAATAAAGTACAAGTATTAGAACAAAAATGCATGCAAAAAGCACAAATAATAAGTCAAAAAAGAAGTAAAAATCTTCAAAAATTAGAAGATTTATTAAACGATTATCTTAAAAATCTTTATATGAAAGATTTAAGTTTAACCCTTAAAGAAAATAATAAAATTGCAGTTTTTGGTAAAGATGAGATTGTGCTAGATATTAATTTAACAAGTTTGAAAAATTTAAGTTCAGGAGAATTAAATCGTTTAAGACTTGCTTTTATAGCTACAGAATGTAAAATTTTAAATGAAGGCAAGGGTATATTGTTTTTAGATGAAATTGATGCTAATTTAAGCGGAAAAGAAGCTATGAGTATAGCAAGAATCCTAGTAGAGCTTTCAGAGTTTTATCAAATTTTTGCTATTTCGCATTTGCCTCAACTTTCTTCTAGGGCCCATAATCATTTCTTGGTTGAAAATAAAGATGGGGAAAGTGTGGTAAAAAAGCTTAATCAAGATGAGAGGATAAAAGAGCTTGCTAGAATGGTTAGTGGTGAACTTGTAAGCGATGAAGCGCTTGAATTTGCTAAAACTTTATTTAGGGGTTAAGTGGATTTTTTATTTTATTATGCTAAAATATATAATTATAAAAATTTTCTTTCTTAAAATAAGTATAACGTAGATAAAATTTCAATATAAAGGTATTTTGCACAATGGGTAAAAAAATTTTAATTATTGATGATAATAAAATGCTTGCAAAGCTTTTAGCTAAAAAAATTCAAACAACTTTGAATTATGAAGTAGATATTGCTTTTGACTTTGCAAAGGCTCAAGAATTAATGGAAAATGAGTATTTTTTAGTTTTTGCAGATTTATGTTTATTAGATGCACCAAATGGTGAAGTGGTTGATTATATTATTGAAAAGAAAACTCCAGTTGTAGTATTAACAGCTAGTGCAGATAAAGCTACTAAAGAAAAATTTATGCATAAAGATATACTTGATTATATTTTTAAAGAAAGTGAAACTTGTATTGATGAGATTATCAATTCTATTGTAAAATTAAATCAATATGCAAAAACTAAAGTCATTTTGGCTATGAGTAATTTAAATGAGCGCAATGAAATTAAAAAAATACTCACTCAAAGAAAATTTAATGTTTTAGCTGCAGCTCATGGTGAAGAAGCTTTAAGTTATTTAAATGATAATAATGATATTAAGCTTATTATTGCCGATGCGCATATGCCTGTAATTAATGGTTTTGAATTGTTAAATCAAGTAAGAGAACGTTTTAATGATGATGAATTGTGTGTGATTCTTTTAGGTGAGCATAATGATACTTTTGAAGTTGATGCTTTTAAAAATAGTGTTAATGAATATTTATTTAAACCTTTAAATAAAGAAAGTTTTAATTGTCGTTTGGATCGATGTTTATCTTATATGGAAGATAAGAAATTTTTAAATACTTATAATATTTTAGATCCTGTTTCTGGAATTAAAAATTATAATGCTTTAATGAGTGGTATTGAAGATTATTTTGCTCAAGTAGCTGTAAAAGAAGAAGAATTTGCTTTTGCTTTTTTGAATATAGATAATCTTGAAATGATTAATGAAGAGTATGGTTATGATGTAGGCGATGAGGTAATTAAAATTTGTGCTAATGAGATTGTTAATGAAGTTAAAGGACGTGATCTTGTGGGTCAATATAGTGGAGAAAAAATTTGTATTATACTTAAAAATATATCTCAAGAAAAAGCTATTAAGATTTTTTCTCGTATACGTGTAAATATTAAAAAAACAGGTGTTTTAGTAAATTTAGATGAAGTTTTTTTTACAGTGTCTATAGGTGTAGTTTTTGGAACGAGTAAAGATAAATTTGATAATTTAGTTCAAAAAGCAGATAGGGTATTAGCTCAGGCTAAGAATAATGGTAAAGATAGGGTTGAAATATGTTCTTAAATTTTGAAAATGATGGTAAAATTATTGATACACATTGCCATTTGGATAGTGAAATGTTTAAAGATGATTTAGATGAGATTATAAATCGTGCTTTTAACAATGGTATAGAAAAAATAATTATACCAGGTGCTGATATAAACGATCTCCCTTATGCGGCTAAAATTGCAGAACAATATGAAAATATTTTTTTTGCAGCTGGTGTGCATCCTTATGAAATTGATAATTATGATGAAATGGTATTAAGGCAGTATTTATCTCATAAAAAATGTGTAGCTATTGGTGAATGTGGGCTTGATTATTTTCGTTTTAAAAGTGATATTTTAGAAGAAATTGAAAAAGAAAAAGAAAGACAGAAGAAGGTTTTTATAGCTCAAGTTGAACTTGCTATTGAATTTAAAAAACCTATTATTATTCATTCAAGAGAAGCTAATTTTGATACTTATGAAATTTTACATTATTATTCAAAAGATCTTCAAGGTGGAGTTTTGCATTGTTTTAATGCAAGTGAACATTTATTACGTCTTTGTGAAGAGGGCTTTTATTTTGGTATAGGTGGAGTTTTGACTTTTAAAAATGCTAAAAAATTACTTGAAATTTTACCTAAGATTCCTAAGGAAAAATTATTGCTTGAAACTGATGCTCCTTATTTAACCCCAGAGCCTTATCGTGGAAAAAGAAATGAGCCTTTATTTACTCAATTTGTAGCAAATAAGATGTCTGAAATTTTATCTTTACCGAGGAAAGAACTTTTAGAGCTTTGTTTTAATAATTCTGAAAAATTATTTTTTAAGGGTACTGGATGAAAAAAATTTCATTATGTTTTATATTTTTTTATACCTTTGTTTTTGCACAAATGAGTACTCCTGAATTTTATGATAGACAAATGAATATTTTAAGAAATTTGGATATACACCCAAGTTTTATAAGTGATTTAGTTTTTATTCAAACGCAACAAGATTTAAAATCAAAACATACTCAAAGTTTAATAAATAGCATGCAAAATTTTTCTCAACTTACATTTATGATAAGAAAAATTTTAGCTCAAGAAGAACTCCCTGAAGAAATTTTATATTTAGCTATGGTTGAATCAGGATTGAAAACTCATAGCGTTTCAAATGCTAAAGCAGTAGGTGTTTGGCAATTTATGCAAGCAACAGCCAAAGATTTAGGTTTGAGAATAGATGCTTATGTTGATGAAAGACGCGATCCTGTTAAATCAACCTATGCAGCTATAAATTATTTAAAAATATTAAAAGAAGAATTTGGTAAATGGTATTTAGCTTTTTTAGCTTATAATTGTGGAAATGCTAAGTTAAAACAAGCTATTAAGCAAGCAAAAAGTGATGATTTAAGTGTGTTGCTTGATCCTGATAAAAAATATCTTTCTTTGGAAACTAGAAATTTCATAAGAAAAATTTTAACCTTCGCTTTTTTAGCTAATGATAGAGATTTTTTATTAGATGAGGATGCATCTTTAATTAATTATGCTTTAAGTAATGAATTTATAAAAGTTGATATTCCCTCTTCTGTTTCTTTAAGGGAAATAGCACGGAAATTAAATATGGATTTTTCAAAGTTTAAAAAATATAATCCTCAATTTAAGCATGATTTTACGCCCCCAGGTAAAGGGTATTATATATATATACCTATAAATAAAGTAGCATTTTTTAATCAAAATTTTAAAGTAGACAAACTTTCAAAAGTAGATACAAGTATACCTATGACAAGAATTTATATTGTTAAATCAGGGGATTCTTTATATAAAATTGCAAAAAATTATAATATAGATATTGATACTATTCGTCAATTAAATCAAATTACAAAAAATCATCTTAGTGTTAATCAAAAATTAATTATACCAATTAAGGAGAATGTGAATGCAAAGAAAAATAATTATGCTAAAGTTGTTAGCCGTTAGTTTAACAGGATTGATTTTTAGTGGTTGTTTAAGTACAAGTTTTTTTTCTAGCATGGATAATGCTACAATATATTATCCATCTAATGACTTTAAAAGTACGCCTCATTCATCATCAAGTGCTAAAGGAACCATGAAACCTTATACTATTAATGGTAAAACTTATTATCCTACTGTTGTATCTGTAGGTGAAACTGCTGATGGAATTGCTAGTTGGTATGGCCCAGGTTTTCATGGAAAGAAAACTTCTAATGGGGAAATTTATAATCAAGATGGTTTAAGTGCAGCTCATAAAACCTTGCCTATGAATACTATTTTAAAGGTAACTAATTTAAATAATAAACGTGAAGTTATTGTTCGTGTGAATGATAGAGGTCCTTTTGTAAACAATCGTATTATAGATTTGTCAAAAGGGGCTGCAAGTGAAATTGATATGCTTGCTTCAGGTACAGCTCCTGTAAGACTTGAAGTTATAGGTTTTGGTTCTAAAAATTCAGGTAATAACATTGTACATTCTAATGTAAATTATGGTAGTAGTGGTGAGATTGTCAATAATGGACAAATTTATGAAGGCGGGAATTTTATGGTGCAAATTGGAGCTTTTAAAAATTCAGATGGAGCTAGGACTATAGAATCTAAATATAAAACTTATAGAACTTATAGTAGTACTATACGTAAAAGTTCAGCAGATGGCTTAAGTCGTGTTTTTTTAACAGGTTTTAGAAGTGAAGATGAGGCTAGAGATTTTGCTGCAAGTGGTGTATTTTCAGGTGCTTTTGTTGTAAGAGAATAAAAAATGATAGAATTAATTTTTTTAGATGTAGATGGTTGTTTAACAGATGGAAAAATTATTTATACTTCAAATGGAACCTTTGTTAAAGAATTTGATGTTAAAGATGGAGCAGCTATTGAGGCTTGGCTAAAGCTTGGAAAAAAACTTGCTATTATTACAGGCAGAATTTGTCCTTGTGTGGAGAAAAGAGCTAAAGATTTAAAAATAAATATTTTGTATCAAGGTGTTAAAGATAAGCTTTCTTGTGCAAAAGAAATTTTACATCAATGTAATTTAGAATTTTTTCAATGTGCTGCTATTGGAGATTATTTAAATGATAAGTCTCTTCTTGAAAATGTAGGAATGAGTTTTAAACCTAAGGATGCTCATAAAGATTTAAAAGTAGATATAGTACTTGATAAAAAAGGTGGTCAAGCTGCTGTGGCGCAAATGATAGAGATTTTAATAAAAAAGAATAATTTAAAAGAAAAATGGGATAAGCTTTGGCTATAAAAATTTTTGGAATTTTGATTGCTCTTTTTACTATTACTTTTACAATTTTGAGTTTGCAAGATCCATATTCTTTAAATTTGCAAGCTCATGCTTTAAATTTTAAAAATATTGAAGCTCAAAATTTAAGAGCTTATGAGAGCAATACCAGTGTGGTTAAAGCTTATTATAAAACTCGTTCTTGGATAAGATATGCTAATAAAGATGAGTTTTATGATTTTATTAATTTAAATTTAGATTTTAATTTAAGTGCTAAACGTTTAGAATTTTTTGATAAAGATATGAATAAGGTTTTATTTGAGGGAAATGTAACTTATGTAGGTCTTAATGGTGTAAAAATTACTTCTGAAGAAGTAGAATATCAACCTAAAGATAAAATTTTATATACTCATACTGATTTTAAAGCTTTGATTAATGGAAATATTATTAATGGAAATATTTTAAATTATGATATAAAAAATAAAATTTTAAATATTCAAGGAGTAAATGCGTGTTTGCGAGAAAAATAATTTTATTTTTAGCTTGTGTAAGTGTGGTTTTAGGAGGGCAAATTGAAGTAAAAGCTTTGAATTTTTATTCAGATGAAAATAAAGGTGAAAGCATATTAAGCGGTAATGTAGAAGTGATTAGAGGTGATGATATTTTAAATTCTGAAAAATTAATTATTTATACGGATAAAAATCGCAAACCTATTCGTTATGAAGCTATGCAAAATGCTAGATTTAAGATTATTTTAAAAGATAAAACATATAAAGGAAGTGGGGATAAATTTATTTATAATGTTGTTCAAGATGTATATGAAATAAATGGAAATGCTTATATAAACGAGCTTAGCAGTAATCAAAAGCTTTATGGAGATAAAATTGTAATAGATAGAAAAGCTAATATTTATCGTGTAGAGAGTAAGGATCAAAAACCTGCTCGTTTTGTGTTTGAGCTCAAAGATAAATGATAATTGGTGCTAAATTTATTACCTCTTTGGTGAAATTTGATAAAAATTTACAATCAAATATTAGTGAAGTAGCTTTTTTAGGGCGTTCTAATGTTGGAAAAAGTTCTTTGATTAACTCTTTGTGCAAGCAAAAAAAATTAGCTAAAAGTTCAGCAACTCCTGGTAAAACTCAAATGATTAATTTTTTTGAGGTAATGTGTAAAAAAGATGAAGAAAAATTTAATATTAATTTTATTGATTTACCCGGTTTTGGATATGCAAAAGTTTCAAAAAATTTAAAGCAAATATGGAATCGTAATTTAGATGAGTTTTTAAAACTTAGAACTTCTATTAAATTATTTGTACATTTAATAGATGCAAGACATACTCATTTAGAAATTGATATGTATTTAAATGATTATTTAAAAAGTTTTTTAAAATTAGATCAAAAAATTTTAAAAGTTTTTACTAAATGCGATAAATTGAATCAAAGTGAAAAGGTTAAATTAAAACATGAATTCAAAGATTGTATTTTAGTTTCAAATACGAATAAAATAGGCCTTGATTCTTTAGAGTATGCAATAATTAATCAAATTTTAGGCTTTGATAAATGAGAAGAAATCTTAATATTTATAAAGCAAAATTTAATGGTAATTATATTATTTTAGGATTTTTTTTTATTATTTATCAAATTCTTGGTTCTATTTTTATATATGCCCCTTTACTTTATGGTATATTTTTTTGTTATATGTTTTGCCTTTTAGAGGAAAGAGAAAGAAATTTTTCTAAATTAGATTTTAGATGGTATTTTTCTTTATTTTTTTTATTTTTTACTGATGTTACTTATAATTTTGTTATTTTTTCATCCTGGTTTGCATTTTTTATTTTTTATTATATTTGTGCTGATTGGATTAAAACAAACTTAAAAATAGGTAAATTTATTCCTGTAGTTTTTGTTCTTTGTACCTATTTTATCGTTTTATTTTTAGATATTGTATTTTCTTATATTGAAGATGAAGAGATTAAAATTTTATCTTGGGTATATTTTGTTTTAGTGTTTATGGAATCTTTATTAGCTTATGTATTTTTTAAGGATAAAATTTAAATGAGAATGCGTTTGGTTGTTTTTTTTATACTTTTATTTTTTATATTTTTATTAAGTCGTGTTTATTATTTGAGTATAAAATCAAATGTATATTATGAAGAACTTGCTAAACAAAATGCTATAAAAACTGAATTTTTAGTACCTGTTAGGGGACAAATTACCGATAGAAATGGGACATTATTAGCTATTAATGATTTAGGTTTTAGTATTTCTATTGAGCCTTATTTGAGTATTAAAAAATCAAAAAAAGGTATTTTAGAAAAAGAATTGTCTAAACTTGAGGATTTATTTCCTGATTTAAATGCTAAAAAATTAGTTGATATTTACAAAAAAAATGATTCTTATTATAATCAAGATTTTATTAAGGTTATAGATTTTATACCTTATGATGAGATAATTCCTTATTATTCAGAGTTAAATCTTAATAAAATTATAAAAATAGATCCTGTTGTAAAAAGAAAATATCCTTTTGGTAAATTAGCTTCTCATATTATTGGTTATGTAGGAAAAGCAAATTTGCAAGATATTCAAGAAAATGAGATTGCAAAACTTGCAAATTATACTGGTAAAAGTGGTATAGAACGCTATTATAATGATATTTTACAAGGTAAAAAGGGGAGTAGAATTTATAAAGTAAATGCTTTAAATCAAGAAGTTGAGCAACTATCTTACACTCCTCCTTTATCTAATGATATACAATTAAGTATTGATATAGAGCTTCAATCTTATTTAACTTCGTTATTTGAAGGTAATGCAGGTGCTGCTATTATTATGGATATTAATGATGGATCTATTTTAGCAGCTGGAAGTTATCCTGAATATGATCTTAATCCTTTTGTAACAGGAATTTCTTTTAAAGAATGGGATGAACTTTCAAATAATCTTGATCATCCTTTTACAAATAAACTTATTAATGGATATTATCCTCCAGGTTCTGTTATAAAAATGGGAGTGGGGCTTTCTTTTTTAAATTCAAAAAATATTAGCCCATCAACTCAATATGTTTGTAATGGTAGTATAGAGCTTGGTGGTAGATTTTTTAGATGTTGGAATAGATCAGGACATGGTGCTGTAGATTTAAAACATGCTATAAAATATAGTTGTGATGTTTATTTTTATAATGGAAGTTTGCAAGTTGGAATAGATCAAATTAATGAAACCTTATCTCGTATTGGTTTTGGTGCAAAAACCGGGGTTGATTTGCCTAATGAATTTGTAGGTACCTTGCCAAGCAAAGAATGGAAAATGCAAAGGTATAAACAAGCTTGGTTTCAAGGTGATACTTTAAATACGGCTATAGGTCAGGGTAATTTTCTTGCTACTCCTATGCAAATTGCTAGATATACTGCTCAAATTGCAAAAGGTGAAGAACTTATACCGCATTTTTTAAAAAGCATAGAAAATAATAATACCGCAATGCAAGATTTTTCAAATAAAAAAGAGATTTTTACTTTATTCGAAAAGAGCCAATTGCCTTATATAAGAGATGCCATGTATGCAGTAGCTAATGAGCAAGGAGGAACGTCTTATCGCTATTTACATAATCTTGATATCAAGATCGCAGCTAAGACAGGAACAGCACAAGTAGTAGGTTTTTCTCAAACTGATAAAAATAGGGTTGATGAAAAGCAATTTCAATATTATACAAGATCACATGCTTGGGTGACTTCTTATGCACCTTATTCTAAGCCACGTTATGTAGTAACTGTATTGGTTGAGCATGGAGGTAGGACTATAACTTCAGGACTTACTACAGCAAAAATTTATCAAAAAATGATAGATTTGGGATATTTTAAATAATTTAAAATAAAAACTAGAAAAAGTATTCTAGTTTTTATTGATTTTAAATCATCCTAGTTCTTTCTTCTAGCCATTTTAAAGCTTTTGGTTCATTGTGGAGCTTAGGGGAAAGTTTTTCATAAACTTCTTGATGGTAATTATTGATCCAAGATTTTTCCTTTTCATCTAATATGTTTTGATCAATGCAGCTTAATTCAAAAGGACAAAGTGTTAGAGTTTTAAAATATAGAAATTCTCCAAAATCTTTATTTTTAGGTTTATCTATTTTTGTATTAACCACCAAGTTTTCAAGTCTAATACCCCATTTTCCCACTTTATAAATTCCTGGTTCTATGGAACTTAACATTCCTTCTTTGGCTTTTGTTTTTTCAAGTACAGGGCTAAGATAAGAAAGTACTTGAGGGCCTTCATGAACATTTAAAAAATAGCCCACCCCATGACCTGTTCCATGAGCATAATCGAGTTGTTCTTGCCATAAAGGCACTCTTGTTATGCTATCAAGTAAAGGCATACAGATATCTTTTGGGAAAATAGTACTTGACATAGCTATATGAGCTTTTAAAACTAAAGTATAATCATGAATTTGTTCTTCATTTATCTTGCCTATAGGTACCACTCGGGTAATATCTGTGGTACCATTTTTGTATTGTCCGCCAGAATCTATAAGTAAAAGTCCATCTTTTTGAATATAGGAAAAATTTTCTTTTTCTGCTCTATAATGTGGAAAAGCTCCATTGCCATTAAAACCTGCTATAGTAGCAAAACTGTTACTAATATAATAAGGACTTTGAGATCTTAGTTGGGTAACTTTGGTATCAATATCAAGTTCACTTATTTGTATATTATTTTCAATGCTTTCTTCAAGCCAAGCAAAAAATTTACATAAAGCTACCCCATCTTCTATCATAGCATTTTGAATATGTGCGATTTCTTTATTTGTTTTAGTAGCTTTTAAGTGAGTACTAGGATTGATTTCTTCTAAAATTGTAACATTTTTATTTAAAAAGCTTATTAATAAAGCAGTCATTTTTAATGGTTCTATAAGTAAGCTTGTATTTTGGAGTTGTTTGAGTTCATTTTCAATTTCTTTATAATCTTTAAGCCAAATGCCATCAGAATTTAATTTTTTTTCAAGTTCAAAATCAATTTTTTCTTTATCTACAAAAAGTAAAGCTTGATTTTCTAAGATTAATAAGTGGCTTAAAAATACAGGATTATAATTTACATCACTTCCTCTTAAATTGGTAATCCATGCTATGTCATCAAGACTAGAGATAAGATGATTTTTTGCTTGAAGTTGAGCCATTTTTTCACGTACAAGACTGAGTTTTTCTTTTCTTGTATATGAACAATATTCTAATTCGTGTTCATAAATTTTATTTTTAGGCAAGATAGGGCGATTTTCCCAAATTGGAGTAATAAAATCTTTATGTTTTAATTTAGCTTTACAGTGTTTTTGCAATTCTTTTTGTAAAGATAGAGGTAAAACTGCAAAATCTACACCTAAATTTTGATCTTCATTTAAATTTTCTTTTAACCATTTTGTAAAAGTATTATTGGTATCTTGTTTTTGAAGCATTATGGAGGTATTTTTTAATTCTTTTTCAGCTTGAAGCCAATATCTTCCATCTACCCATAAAAAAGCTTCTTTATGGGTAATAAGTAAAGTGCCTACAGAACCTTTAAAACCACTTACAAAAACTCTACTTTGATAAAATTCAGGTAAATATTCACTTAAATGTGGATCAGCACTTAAAATTAAATAAGCATCGATTTTTTCTTTTATCATGAGTTGTCTAATTTGTTCAACTCTTGTTTTATAAATGTTCATTTGCTTCCTTTTCTTTTTGATTTTCTATTATTTTATAAATAGGTTTTCTTATTAAAAATAAAATTAGAGTCATTATAAATAATAACCACATACATTGTCCAAATAGATCAGGCAAAGAAGATATATTTTTGTCATCAACATGTCCTCCAATTAATCCTGCAACTACATTTCCCAGGGCTCCTGCTACAAACCAAAGTCCCATAACTTGATTTTTTATTAGATTAGGAGCAATTTGAGTCATTATCGATAAGCCAACAGGAGAAAGACATAATTCTCCTAAAGATAAGAACCACATACTAGCAATAATCCAAAGCATGGAAACGCTTGCATTGCTAGTTAAGACATTTTTAGCTGCAAACATCATGATCATAAAACATACACCTGCCATTAAAATTCCCAGGGTAAATTTAGTAATAGAAGATAGTTTTAAACCACGTTTGTCAAGAAAAATCCATATAGCAGACATAATAGGTGCAAAAATTATAACAAAGATGGAATTAAGAGATTGAAACCATGGCGTTGGTATTTCCCAGCCAAAGATTACTTTGTCTGTAAAATCTTGTGCAAAAAGATTAAAAGAAGTTGGTTGTTGTTCAAAAAAACTCCAAAAAAATACTGCTGCAAGAAATAAAACGACAAAAACAATTAGATTCTTTTTTTCTTTATTACTTAAAGAGCTGAAAAAGAAAAGATATAAAAAATAAATTCCTGTGCAAGTTAAAATAACAAAAATCATTTTTTTAGATAGTGAAACTGGGCTTAAATCAATTAACCCAAAATAAGATAAAGCAATTATTGTCGCAAAAATAGCAAGACAAGTAATAACAATAAGACCCATATGTTTGTTTTCTTTAACAGGTTTTTCCCAATCATATGCTAAACCAATTTCTTGATTAAATTCTTTTAAATCTGGTATGGTTTTAAAATAAAAAATTATAACGGCTAAAAGCATGCCAAGTCCACCCGCACCAAAACCAATATGCCATCCATATTCTTTTTGTAATAAGCCACAAATTAAAGGAGCGATAAAAGCTCCAAGGTTAATACCCATGTAAAATATAGTAAAACCTGAATCACGCCTAGTGTCATTATTTTTATAAAGCATGCCTACCATTACAGAAGCACAGGTTTTAAATAAACCAGTTCCTACGACTATAAATCCTAATCCTATAAAAAACATCAAGGAATCAAAAATAGAAAGAGCTATGCTTAAATGACCTAAAGCTATGATGATAGATCCTAGAAATATTGCTTTTTTTTGTCCTAGATAATTATCTGCAATCCAGCCTCCAGGTAAAGCCGCAAGGTATAAACATCCTGCAAAGATTCCTACTATAGCGGCAGCACTTTCTCTTTCCATACCAAGTCCACCTAGGTTAATGGCTGCAGACATAAATAATACAAGTAAGGGGCGAATTCCATAAAAAGAAAATCTTTCCCAAACTTCTATCATAGATAAACTAAATAAAGGTTTTGGATGTCCTAAAAAAGCCGTATTTATTTTTTTATTTTGCATATTAAATTACCTCTTTTTTAAAATATTTATTTCATTATATGAAATATCTAACAAAAATATATAAATTATATAATTTAGTAACATTTTTTAATATTTCTGTGTATTATATGTTACAATATGTGACCTAATTTTATTATTAAATGTAATAATTATTATAAATTTTAAAAATATTGGTATAAAATTTATAATAATGATAAAATTAATATTATTTTTATATTTAAAAATAAAATGATTAAAATGGGAAATAAATTTTATTTTTATCAATAAAAGATATATTTAGTTTTAAATGCAGATTTAAATTTCTTGAATTGTCAAGTTCAATACTATGAATTTGAGAATGCATATTTAAATATTCTAGATTGTGTATAAAAGGAAGTATTTGCTCGAAATTAGCTTGTAAATCTATAAAAATATAATGATAGGGAAATTTATTTTTTTGTGAAATTTTAAGATTATTGATAGATAAATGGTTACATAAATTATTAATTTGTTTAATAAAGGAGTTTTTATCATATGAGTATGAATTTAGTTTTTGTAATAATCTTGTAATTTTTTATCTTCAATTGCCATTTTTTCGATTAAATTATTTTTAATTTCTTGTAGATAAGCAAGTTCTAATTTAATTTCGTTTATAGGAAAATTACGAGTTTTTTTGAAAAAATCTTGTAAAAAATTATCATGGAATTTAAAAGCTAGAAATAAAGCACAAAGAAAAACAAAACAAACGAGTAGAAATTTTTCTCTAGAATTTAAATTGTGCAATAATAATTCTAATTTAATCATGTATTTTCTCTAAAATGATTTTATATTCATTTTCACTTTTATTAAGAATTTTAAAATGAGAACTTAAATATTTTAATGCCAGATCAAAATTGTTTTTATTCCCAAAAATAAGAATGATTTTAGATCCTTGTATTTTAAGATAAATAATTTTAAGCTTATTGTCATTAAGCCATGATATAGTGTAATTTAGAATAGAAGATATATCTTTTTTTGTATTCATTGTATTTACCAGGGATGATAAAATTTGACTTTGCTCTTGTGCTAAAGATGTTTTATTGTTAAGAGTGGAATTTAAATCTTGTATGCTTTTTAAAAGTTCTTGTTTGTTTTCTTTTAATTTAAAAAAATCTTTTTGTGTAAGGGTATTTTTGCTTTGAGTGACTTGGTTTTGTTTGTATTTTATAAAATCTCCAAAAAGTAAGATTGCAATACTAAGACTAAAACTGAGAATAAATAAAAAAATAATTTTTATATAAAGAGGTATTTTTAATTTATCATGTTTTATAAAATTACAAGTTGGATCTAAATGTTTTATACTGTATAAACTTAATTTTTCTAAACTATTTTTATTAAGTAAGGTATCTAAATTTAAGCATTTTATTTCTTTTGAAATGTGATTTTTAATATAATAAAGATTATAATGAAGTATTATTTTACTATCATAATGTTCTAAAAGCTCTAAAAAACGATTTTGTTTTAAAAATAATTCTATATCATCTTGATTAAAATTTGCTATTTTTTTTAAACTAGTAAATTTTCCTTCTTCATAAAAGTATAAATATAAAGTTTTGTCATATAAATTTAAAATGCAAAAATTATTTTCTTCTATTAAATTTTCATCATATAAAGCTTGAAAGATTAAAGGCTCAGGAAAACAGTAAGAACTCTTATTTAATTTAGAAATAGGGGTTAAAAAACAGTGATAAATTTCATTATATTTTAAAAAAGCCATTTGGTAGCTAAAAGGATTATTAAGTTTGTGATCTTTACTTAAAACATTAAAAAGTTCATCTTCTTGATATATCCCTATTTTTTGAGAATAAAGTAGTTGTGGAGATTTAACAAAACTTATTTTTTTTGAAAAATTAATTTTAATCATCGAAAAGTTTAGCTAAAAATTCTTTATCTTTTTGCCAATTCTTTTTTACTTGCACAAATAATTTTAAGAGTATTTTTTTTTGTGCAAGTTTTGCAATTTTTAAACGTGCTGTTTTACCTATCCTTTTTAAAGTTGCACCTTCTTTTCCTATAAGCATGGCTTTATGGGAAAGGGTGTCAGTAATAATTTTTGCTTCTAAGATTAAAAGGTTAGGGGTATTTTTGGTATTTAGGATGAAAACTTCACTGCTATAAGGAAGTTCATTACTTAAGTTTTCATAAATACTTTCAAGTATAAAATCACGATAAAGTTCTTTTTCATTGTTTACACTAAGAAAACTAGGATCATAAAAATATTCATGTTCATTAAGATATTTAGTTATTTCATCTAATAAGATTTTTTTATAACTTTTTTTCTTACAAGAATAAGGAACAATAGCTTTAAAATATTTATCAAATTTTGCGTATTGTGCAAGTTTTTTTAAAAGTGTAGCATTATCACTAAGATCAACTTTGTTTAAGACTATAATATGGGGTGCTTGTGGATTAAAACTGAGAAAATTCTCATAATCTTTTGTATTATCAAAAATACTTGCAACAAACAAAATTACATCACAATCTTTTATAGATTTAATCGCACTTTGTATTAGCAGTTGATTAAATACTACATTACTTTTGTGAAGTCCTGGGGTATCTGTAAAAATGATTTGATTGTTTTCGTGCATTATAATAGCTTTAATTTTACGTCTTGTAGCATTTTGTTTGTGGGAGACTAGGGCGATTTTTTCTTCAAGTAAAGAATTAATTAAAGTGCTTTTTCCCGCGTTCGTTCGCCCTATAATGCTAACAAAGCCACTTTTCACAAAATATACCTTGCAAGATCTTTATTCTCTATAATATCTCCAAGTTTTTCATTGACCATTTTTTTATCTACTATAAATTTTTGTCCCGCATATTCGTCAGCTTCAAAGCTAAGATCTTCAAGTAATTTTTCTATAACTGTATGCAAGCGTCTAGCACCAATATCTTGCATTTCTTCATTAGCTCTTGAAGCGATTTTAGCAATTTCTTCAATAGCATCATTATTAAATTCAAGTTCTAAGTTTTCTGTTTTTAAAAGTTCACAGTATTGTTTTAATAGTGAATTTTTTGGGCGTGTTAAAATTTCATAAAGGGCTTTATCATCAAGACTATCAAGTTCAACTCTTAAGGGAAAACGCCCTTGAAGTTCAGGGATTAAATCGCTGGGTTTGCTAAGATGAAAAGCGCCTGCAGCAATGAAAAGAATATGATCGGTTTTTAAGGTTCCTATCTTTGTTTGTACGCTTGATCCTTCAACAATAGGAAGTAAATCTCTTTGCACCCCTTCTTTGCTAGGATCTTGTCGGCTTGAATTTCCGCTTGAAACAGCAATTTTATCAATTTCATCAATGAAAATAATCCCCTCATTTTCAGCTCTTTTTAAAGCTTCACTTTTGATACTTTCTTGATCTAAAATTTTTTCTCCTGCTTCTGTTTTTAAAGCATTTTTGGCATCTTTAATTTTCATTTCTTTTTTTACTTTTTTACTACCAACCCCAATAACTTTAACTATATCTTGCATGGCACCCATTTCAGGAGGTAGATTAGGATTTGCATCAAACATATTTTGAGAAATTTCTATTTCTATGGTGCTTTCATCAAGTTCACCATTTCTAAGTCTAATTTTCATTTTTTCAAGACTATTTTTATATTCTTCTTGTTTTTCATCACTGATACCTTTTGGTAAAGGTGGTAAAAGTTTCTCTAAAATTTTATTTTCTATAAATTCATCAATTTTATCTTTATTTTTTTCTCTTTGTTCATTTTTAACTAAATTTAAAGCCGCATTAGCTAAATCTCTAACCATGCTTTCTACATCACGACCTACAAAACCTACTTCTGTGTATTTACTTGCTTCAATTTTAATAAAAGGAAAACCCATCATTTTGGCTAAACGTCTAGCAATTTCGGTTTTTCCAACACCAGTTGATCCTATCATTAAAATATTTTTAGGCACAATATCATCTTGTAATTGAGGGCTTAATTGCATTCTGCGGTATCGATTTCTTAAAGCTATAGCTATAATTTTTTTAGCTTTTTTTTGGCCTATAACATAATCATCTAAAAATTGAACAATTTCTTTTGGAGTTAGATTCATTTCTCATCCTCGATTGTATAAGTTTTAATATTAGTATTTGTATAAATACAAATTTCACCTGCAATTTCAAGACTTGATTTAACAAGTTTTTCTTCGTCTAAATTAGCATATTTGGCTAAGGCTCTTGCAGCTGAAAGTGCATAGTTTCCACCACTTCCTATGGCAGCAATTTTGCCATCTTCTGGTTCTACTACATCCCCGGTTCCTGAAAGTAAGAAAATATGATTTCTATCAAGCACTAGCATCATAGCTTCAAGTTTTCTTAGGTATTTATCTTTTCTCCATTCTTTAGAAAAATCAATAGCTGCTTTTAAAAGATCTCCTTTTGAACTTTGAAGAAGATTTTCAAACATATCAAAAAGATTAAAAGCATCAGCAGTAGATCCTGCAAAACCTGCTAATACTTTACCATGGTTAAGTTTTCTAATTTTGACTGCATTAGCTTTTAAAACTGTATTTCCAAAGCTTACTTGACCATCTCCTCCAATTACAGATTTGTTTTTACCTTTATAGGCTAAGATTGTTGTTGCATGAAACATTAGTGTGCCTTTATATTAATATTAAATTTCGCATGTATAGCATGACCTAGTTTTGCACTTACTTCATGAATTCCAAGGCTTTTTAAAGTATCACATTCTAAACTTTTTTTATCAAGATCTATATTTGTTTGTTCTTTTAAAGCATGGACGATTTCATCTTTTGTTACGCCACCAAATAAATTGCCATTAGCACCTACAGGTTTTGAAATTTCAAGAGTGATTTTACCAAGCTCTTCTTTTAATTTTTCTAAATTTGCAAGGGTAAAACGTAAATTTTCCATTTCTTTTTTCTTATCATTTTCATATTTTTTTAAAACCTCGTTTGTGGCAGGTTTAGCAAGACCTTTAGCGATTAAGAAATTTTGACCATAGCCATCTTTTACTTCTTTAATTTCACCTGCTTTTCCAAGGCTTTTAACATCTTTAATTAATAATACTTTCATTGTAAATTCCTTAAATATTAAAATTTTCTTTTATTTTTTCCTGCGATAATAAAACGTAAAGCATTGAGTTTGATAAAACCTGCTGCATCTTCTTGTTTGTAAACTTCATCTTCTTCAAAGGTGCAATAAGCAGTGTTAAATAAACTATCATTGGCGCTTTGACGAGCTATAACTATGATATTGCCTTTATAAAGTTCAAGTTTTACTGTTCCATTAACATGAATTTGAGATTGATCTATTAAAGCTTGAAGCATCATTCTTTCAGGAGAAAACCAATAACCATTATATATTAAACTTGCATATTTTGGCATTAATTCGTCTTTTAAATGCGCTGCTTCTTTATCTAGTGTGATACTTTCTATGGCTCTGTGTGCTTTTAAAAGTATAGTTCCACCTGGAGTTTCATAACAACCACGACTTTTCATTCCTATGTAACGATTTTCAACTATATCAATGCGACCTATACCATGTTTTGAGCCTAATTTGTTCAGTTTGCTTAAAAGCTTAGCAGGACTCAATTTCTCACCATTTATGGCTATTAAATCTCCTTTTTGAAATTCAAGTTCAATAATTTCACTTTCATCAGGTGCATTTTTTGGATGATTTGTCCACCTCCACATATTTTCATCAGGTGCTTTTGATGGATCTTCTAAAATGAGTCCTTCATAAGAAATATGAAGTAAATTAGCATCCATAGAATAAGGGGATTGACCTTGTTTTTTAGAAATATCAATACCATGTTTTTGTGCATAAGTTAAAAGTTTTGTGCGACTATTTAAGTCCCATTGACGCCAAGGAGCAATGATTTTTAATTCAGGATTAAAAGCAAGATAAGCTAATTCAAAACGTATTTGATCATTCCCTTTTCCTGTTGCACCGTGACTTACAGCATCTGCTTTGGTTTGTAAAGCAATTTGTGCTTGAGTTTTTGCAATTAAAGGTCTTGCTATACTTGTGCCAAGAAGATATTCGCCTTCATAAATAGCATTTGCTCTAAACATAGGAAATACATAATCTTTAACGAATTCATCTTTTAAGTCTTTGATAAAAATATTTTCTTCTTTTATTCCCAAGCTTAATGCTTTTTTTCTTGCAAGATCAAGTTCTTCACCTTGTCCAATGTCGGCTGTAAAAGTTACAATTTCACAGCGATATTGATCTTGAAGCCATTTTAGAATAATACTTGTATCAAGTCCACCAGAATAAGCTAAAACTACTTTTTTTATTTCATTTTTCATTTTTTTCAAAAAAATCCTTATTTAAAGATTAAAAATAATCAAATATTGTATCTAAAATTCATTAAAGAAAAGTTTTTTATTTTTTTATTTATCAAAGAAAAAATAAGAGTGTTTATAGAGTTTGTTTTAAAATTTGATTTTTTTTGCTAAAATTGTTTTTATGAGAGTGGATAAATTTTTAAATGTAGTCAATATTACCAAAAGACGTGCTATTGCTGAAGATATGTGTAAAAGCGGGGTTGTAGGGATTAATGGAGTTATTGTTAAAGCAAGTAAAGAAGTAAAAATAGGTGATATTATAAGTTTGCATTTTACTCAATATGTTCAAAAATATAAAGTTTTGGCTTTGCCAAGTACTAAAAGTATTCCTAAAAATACACAAAATGAATATGTGGTGAAATTATGAGAGAGTTTATTTTGGCTAAAGATGAGCTTAAATTAATGCTTGAAAATGTACCTAAAGAAGGTGTTGTTTTACTTGAAGGAGATTTAGCTAGCGGGAAAACAAGTTTAGTTCAAGCTTGGGTTAAATTTCTTGGTCTTGATGAAAAAATAGATTCTCCAACTTTTTCTATTATGCAAAAATATAAAAGTCAAAATATATGCATTTATCATTATGATATATATCAACAAGGTTTAGAGGGATTATTGGTTAATGGTTTATTTGAAAATTTTTTTGAAGAAGGTTTGCATTTAGTTGAATGGGGGGATGAGAAATTAAAGAGGGCTTTGTTAAAACTTGGAATTGTAAGTGTGCAAATTAAAATTAGCATAGAAAAAAATAAAAGAAAGTATGAAATTTATGAGTAAGTTAGAAGTTATTAATTTAGAAAAAATCATTAAAAAAACTAAGATTATTCATGGAATTTCCTTAGAAGTCAATAGTGCAGAAGTAGTAGGACTTTTGGGTCCAAATGGAGCAGGAAAAACAACAACTTTTTATATGATATGTGGACTTATTGCTCCAAGTAATGGAAGGGTTTTATTAGATGGTTTAGATGTGACAAAAGATCCTTTAAATAAACGTGCCAGATCAGGAATAGGTTACTTGCCTCAAGAAAGTAGTATTTTTAAAGATTTAAGCGTAGAAGATAACTTGCTTTTAGCAGCTGAAATTTTTTATAAAGATAAGAAAATTTTACATGAAAAAGTTGAACAAATGCTTGAACTTTTAAGTATAGAGCCTATACGCTTAAGAAAAGGTTTAAGTTTAAGTGGAGGTGAAAGAAGGCGTTGCGAGCTTGCTAGAAGTTTAATATGTGAGCCAAAATTTTTGCTTCTTGATGAGCCTTTTGCTGGAGTTGATCCTATTGCAGTGGCTGAAATTCAAGTTTTAATTAAGGAACTTAAAAAACTTGATATAGGTATATTAATCACAGATCATAATGTACGTGAAACTTTAGCTATTTGTGATAGAGCTTATGTTATAAAATCAGGATCTTTGCTTGCTAGTGGAAATGCTGATGAAATTACAAAAAATAAAGATGTTAAAAAATACTACTTAGGAGCGGAGTTTAAACTCCTTGATTAATGCTAAAACAAAAAATTACTCAAGTGCCTAAAACTAAAATTTCTCAGACTTTACGTTCTTGGTTGCCTATTTTACAAGCTAGTATAGAAGATTTAAAAGATAGTTTAGATAAATTTTCTCAAGAAAATCCTTTTTTGGATATTCAAGATTCTATACAAACCCATGATAAGGGTAAAAAATATTTTGATTCATTTTATAAACATAATGTTAATTCAGCTTTTGTAGAAAGCAAAGGATTAACTAAAAAAAGTGTTTATGAGCTTTTAAATGAGCAAATTCTTCCTCCTCTTTTTCCTACTAATAAATCTCAAGAACTTGCAAAAAAGATCATAGAATGTTTAAATGAAGAAGGTTATTTTGAATATGATGAAACCATTTTAAAAGCATATTCTTTAGAAGAAATTGAACGTATTAGAACAAGATTTAAATTTTTAGATCCTATAGGTGTGGGAGCAAAAGATTATAAAGAAGCTTTTTTATTTGCACTTGAGAATATGGAATTAGATGCAGATCTTGACGAGTTTTGTAGAATTTTAATTAAAGATTTTGAAAATATACAAAATTACACTAAAAAATCTTTATATAAAGATGCTTTGACAGTTTTAAAACGTTTTAGCATTCCTCCTTTTTTAGAGTATTTTGAAGATTCTCGTATGATTGTTCCAGATATTTTTGTATATAAAGAGAATGGTGAAATTAAAGTAAAAATTAATGAAGAATATTATCCTGAAATATCTATACAAACTGATGGTTTAGAACATGATTTTTTAAGTCATTATATTAAAGAAGCAAAAAATTTAGTTGATGCATTAGCTATGCGAAAAGCAACTCTTTATAAAATAGGTCTTATGATAGTAGAATATCAGTATGATTTTTTTATGGGAAAAGAGATTAAACCAATGACTTTTAAAGATTTAGCACTTGATTTAGAACGTAATGCTTCTACTATTTCAAGGGCTGTTGCTAATAAATATTTAAGTTGTGAAAGAGGATTGATACCTTTACGTGATTTTTTTGCATTTGCTTTAGATGAAGAAGGTGAAACTTCTAATGTTGGTGTTAAAGAATTTATAGTTAATTTGATAAAAAATGAGGATCGTAATAAGCCTTTAAGTGATAGTAAAATTTTAGAATTTATTAAAAAAGAATTTAAAGTTGATATAGGACGAAGAACTATTACTAAATACCGCAAGCATCTTAATATAGCAAGTTCTACAGAAAGAAAAAAATTGTATGAGCTTGAAGGATAAAATTAAGCAATTATTATAAATTAATAAAATAATTTATATATTATAAATCTTTTAATTTGCGAATTTCATCCCTAAAAGCTGCAGCTTTTTCAAATTCTAATGCTTTAGCAGCTTCTAACATTTGTTTACGCAATTCTTTGATAAGTTTGGTTCTTTCTTGTGCAGGCATTTTTTCTAGTTTTTTACTCTTGCGATAAATTTCACCTAAATTTTCATCATTTTTTAAACTTTCTTCTATGTGACGTTTTACTGAAGTTGGTGTAATATTGTGTTGTTTATTATAGGCTTCTTGTAATTTACGACGCTCGTTGGTAATGTTTATAGCTTCTTGCATAGATTTTGTGATTTTTTTACCAAAAAGTAAAACCTTGCCATTTACATTTCTAGCAGCTCTTCCTATAGTTTGGATAAGACTTGTAGTGCTTCTTAAAAAACCTTCTTTATCAGCATCCATAATAGCAATTAGTGAAACTTCAGGTAAATCAAGTCCTTCTCTAAGTAGGTTAATACCTATTAGTACATCAAAAGTACCATTTCTTAAATTACGAATAATTTCATTACGCTCAATCGCATCTACATCTGAGTGCATATATTTTACTTTTATACCTAGTTGTAAATAATATTTTGTCAGTTCTTCAGCAAGTTTTTTAGTGAGTACAGTAACTAAAACACGTTCATTTCTTTGAATAACTTTTTTAGCTTCATCAAATAAAATTTCAACTTGATTATCGCTATCTTTTAATTCTATAAAAGGATCAAGTAGTCCTGTTGGACGCATGATTTGATGAAAGATGTTTTTTTCACTCAGCTGAAGTTCTAAAGGTGCAGGGGTAGCTGAAACAAAAAGAAATTGACAATTTTTATGAATAAATTCATCAAACATTAAAGGACGATTATCAAGAGCTGAAGGAAGGCGAAACCCATAATCAACCAAGGTTTGTTTTCTACTCCTATCTCCTGCAAACATACCACGAAATTGAGGTAAAGAAACATGACTCTCATCGACAATAACAAGAAACTTTCTATCTTTTATAGCAAAATAATCAAAAAGTGTATAAGGGGTGTCACCTTGTTTAAGACCTGTTAAATGCCTTGCATAATTTTCAATACCCTTGCACATTCCTGTGCTAGTAAGCATTTCAAGATCGAATTCAATCCTTTGTTTAAGGCGTTGATATTCTACAAGTTTGTTCTCATGTTCAAATTGAGCTAAGCGTTCGTTTAATTCTATTTTAATATCTTTTATGGCTTGTTGTAAACGTGTTTGACCTACGCTAAATTGACTTGTAGGATAGAGTATGAAACGTTTTAAATCTTTACCTTTTTTATTTTCTAAAACATTAAAATGATACATATTGTCTAATTCATCGCCAAAAAATTCAAGTCTTACTACTTCATCTTCATAATAAGCAGGATAAATGTCTATAATATCGCCTTGAACACGAAAATCAGCGCGATCAAAGAAATTATCATTTCTTGTATACCCCATATCTACAAGTTTTTTTAAAAGTTCTTTTTGTGAGATTTTCATATTTAATTCAAAGATTAAAACCATACCTATGTATTCTTGTGGGTTTCCAAGCCCATAATTTGCTGAAACACTAGCAATACATACTACATCTTCATAGCTTAAAAGTGAAGCTGTTGCACTTAATCTTAAGCGTTCTAAATCTTCATTAGTTGAACTATCTTTTTCTATAAAAACATCTGTACGTGGTATATAAGCTTCAGGTTGATAATAATCATAATATGATATAAAATATTCTACATGGTTCTTAGAAAAAAAACCTTTAAATTCGCTATAAAGTTGTGCACAAAGGCTCTTATTATGACTCATAATAAGAGTTGGCATATTAAGTTCTTTAATAACATTAGCCATGGTAAAGGTTTTTCCACTTCCTGTAACTCCTAGCAAAGTTTGATATTTATTTCCTTGTTTGATGCTTTTAACTATGCCTTGTATGGCTTTTTGTTGATCTGGGCTAGGTTTAAATTCACTGGTTAATTCTAACATTGTTTCTACTTTTGTTTTGGTTTATTTCTAAAAATTTTAGAAGAAAATACTTTAATTATAAATTAATCATCAATAAAAATCAAAATTTAATTTTTTTTCTGCTACAATATATAAAAATATTTTCCAAAAAAATTATAAATTTTCCAAAGAAGGCAAAAAATATGTTTGATGAAAAGGTAATCAACACTATGACAGATAAAGTAAATGAACTAATTGAAAAATATAATGAAGTTTGTAAAGCAAATGAGGCTTTAAGAAATGAGCTTGTTAGTGTAAAAGCTCAAAATGAAGCAAAAAGCAATCAAATTATGCGCTTAGAAGAAGAACTTAAATCACGTAATATAGAAAGTGAAGATATTTATAAGAAAATAGAGGCTGTTCTTGGCAGATAATTTAAAACAAGTTATTATTAATGTTAATGCAAAAGATTTTATTGTTAAATGCAGTGAAGATTTTGCAAATTTTTTAGAAGATGATATTGCTTTTATTTCTGGGGGCACTAAAAAAATAGAATTAAAGCATTTTGTTGATGCTTTTGTAAAAAAAAGTTATGAAAATTATATCTTAGAAAGGGAGCTTAAAAAATTAATAAAAGCTATCAACGAAGAATTATTAGTTAAATGAAAAAAGCATTTACTTTGCTTGAACTTATTTTTGTAATATTAATTATAGGAATTTTAACGAGTTTGTCTTCATCTTTTATAAATATTACTAAAGATGAAGTAAAAATATTAAAATTAAAAACAGATTATGAAATGTTAAATTCTGCTCTTACTTTAATGCGTACTCAAATGCAACTTAAAAATTTAGATTTCCCTAGTATCTTAGATCATGCAAGAATTAACCATGCTAGAGAAAAACTTTTTTATTGTAATGATTGTGGATATTCTTTGTTGGATACACCTATTTATTCTGATTTTAAATTTTGGATGAAAATTGATAAAAATCATTATAGTTTTTTCTTAAATTCTAAAGAATCGATTAAATTTGTTTATGATCCTAAAGAAGGCTTGTTTAAATGTTTGGAAAGTTTTAGATGCAAAGACTTGATATAAGATATTATGAGCTTGCTGTTTGCGGTTTGTATTTAGATAATTTAATTTTTCATAGTATTGATAAAATACAACCTTTAACACAAGTGATTATAGATTTAAAAACCAAGAAAGATCTTAAGGCTATTGTTATAAAAGAATGTGAAAAACCTGATTTTAATACAGTGCAAATTAAAGCAGTAACGCAATATTGTTTAAGTCCATTACAAGCTGATTTAGCATATTTTATCACTTACTACTATGCTTCAAAATTGGGTTTTGTTTTGGGATTTTTTCATACAAGCATGGATTATGAGTGCGAAGAAGTTGAAATAAAAAATATTCCTCAATTAAGTTGTGAACAAGAAAAAGCTTTAGATTTTATTAAAAAGGAAAATTCTTCTTTGCTTTTTGCTGACACGGGTAGCGGTAAAACAGAAATTTATATTGCTTTAATTAAGGAATATTTAAATAAAGGTAAGCAAGTTTTACTTTTAATGCCAGAGATTGCATTAACTCCGCAAATGCAAAAGCGTTTGGAAGTGTATTTTAAAGATAATTTTTTTCTTTGGCATTCTAAAATTTCAAAGAAAAAAAAACAAGAATATTTAGAATCTTTTTGTCAAGGTAAAACACTTTTAGTTGCGGGTGCAAGATCGGCTTTATTTTTACCTTTTAGAAATTTAGGGTTAATTATAGTAGATGAAGAACATGATAATTCTTATAAGGCTTCTAATCAACCTTTTATTAATGTAAGAGATTTATCCCTTGTTTTGGGTCAAAAAAATAATATCAAAGTAGTATTAGGATCTGCTACTCCAAGTTTAACAAGTTTTTATAAACAAAAAAGTTTTAGATTAAAAGGGACATTTTTTAAGAGTAAAAAATATTTTTTATATGATGAAAATGATCTTAGTGTTACGCCTATGCTTTTAAATGAATTGCAAAAAAGTTTAAATTGTAAAAAACAAGCCATAGTATTTTTACCTACAAGAGCTAATTTTAGGCAAATTGTTTGTAAAGATTGTGGAGAGACTATACAATGTCCTTTTTGTTCTATTGCAATGAGTATGCATAAAAGGAAAAATGTTTTAAAATGTCATTATTGTAATTATATTTCTTTAATAGAACAAAGTTGTCCAAATTGCAAAGGGGAGATGTTAGAAGCTAAAAAAATGGGTACAGCAGAACTTCAAGAACTTTTACAAAGTGCTTTGCCTTTGGCAAATATCGTTAAATTTGATAGTGATGAAATCACTAGTGTTAGAAAATTAAATGATATTTTAAAAGATTTTAATGACAATAAAATTGATATACTTATTGGAACTTCTATGCTTGCTAAGGGACATGATTATCATAGTGTTGATTTAAGTGTGATTTTAGGACTTGATGAATATTTATTTCATCCTAGTTTTAAAGCCAGTGAAGAAACTTTGGCTTTAGCTATGCAAGTTGCTGGAAGAGCCGGTCGTAAAGGTGAAGCGAGGGTTCTTTTGCAAACTAAAAATAGGGCTTTTTTTGAAAAATATATACAAGATTATGATGCTTTTTTAAAAGATGAATTAAAAAATAGAAAAGGACTGTATCCACCATTTAAGCGTCTTTTAAGAGTTCTTGTAGAAGATAAGGATCAATTCAATGCTCAAAAACTTTGTGAAGAGCTTGCAAATTGTTTTAAGGGTATAAAACATGTTGAATTGATAGGTTACGGTGTTTGTGGTGTTGAAAAATTACATGGAAAATATCGTTTTTATTTATTATGTAGGAGTGAAAATTATAAGGCTTTGATTGCAATTGAAAATTATATTTTACAATTTAAAAATGTAAGTGCTGATATTGATCCTATTGATTTTATATAATTATAAATATTTAGATGTTTTTTGATTTTTCATATATTTTTATAAATTTTTGATAATATTTCCAAGAGCTAAGAATATCGTTGCGATATTGTTTTAAATGAAAAAAAATTATTTTCAAAAATATTAAAAAATTTATCAAGAAATGATTTGTTTTTATTTAAATAAGATATTACATCTTTTTCTTTCATCATTTTTAATTCAGTTTCATCTATAGTTTTTTTGATTTCATGTAAAAAATCATATAAATAATGTTTGATGGTTGTAAATAAGAGATTATTTTGTTTTAAATGATTAAAATCATTTTTGTCGATATATACTCCCATATCATAAGATAAATCATTGTTTATGATTTCTTGTATTATATTAATTTTTTCATTATTTATATGCACTCTGTCTAAAATAATAGGAATACTATTTACATGATCAATATTGGGATTTTTTTTATTATTGGGAGTATTTAAGTAGAAAGTATTGGGAATATCTTTTGAATTTGCATAAAGAGTGATGGGAAAAAGATAACGCATATATCCTCTAAATTCTTTAATTTTAAATAAGTCTAAATGTTCTTCATTAGGAGGAGTGAAATTAAATTTTTTAGCTAATAAATTCATTGTGTTAAAGGCTTTTGTATGGCTAATTTCTTCCATATCAAGGTAATATATATTATCTTGATTAAAATATTTCAATAAATAAGAAAAAATAAAAACTCCATTTTGTAATTCATTAAGATCAATTTTTATTTGATGATTTTGATGAGATAAAAAATGGATATAATGGCGCCAATCATAAGTTAAATTAAATTGGGTTTGATAATTTCTTTGAACTTTACTCCAATCTCTACCCCAGTTGTGTTTTAGTATTCCTATTGGATCACGTACTCCGCAAATAATATCACAGTTGTAGTCTATTAAAGATAAATATTTGTCAAAATAAGGTAAATTGATTTCTGAGATATTAATAGCATATTGTTTTATAGTATTATCATTAAGACACATATAATTGATGCAATATCTTTCTTTTGCATCATTTGGTAAAACCCATGAAGCAAAACAAATAACATTACAACATTGATTAAGATACCTTAAAAATGCTGCTGATCCAACTCCATGAGGAGAAATATAAATAAATTTATAGCGTTTAGGCAGAGGTAGATTTAAATCCCAAGCTAATTCCGCACAATATCTGCTTGCATCTATTTCTATAAAATTAGGGTTAATTAAAGGAGGGTAAGGATGTTGAGTTGTTAAATATTTATTTTTAAATTCATTAGAATTAAGCCAAGTGCAAATGATTTTAATGTTTTCTAAAACAAAATGAAAGAAATTTTCATTTTTTGAATTTTTTAAAGCTTGCAAAAGAATTTGGGCTAAACTTTGATTTAAATTATTTTTTATATAAAGTAGAAGATTTTGCAATATTTTTCTTTATTTTTCTTGTTATCATTTTATTATCTTAAATATTTTTCAAAAATATAGGGTTAAAATAAAATTGTTAAATTATATCAAAAATAAACTTTAATTAAAGTAATAAAAGTTAAAATTTTGATTATCTTAATTTCAAGAAGTAAAAGTATGGAGTATAGAAGATTTCAAACTAGGCAAATTAAAGTGGGAGATGTTTTAATAGGTGGAAATGCACCAATTTCAGTTCAGTCTATGCTTTTTGCTAAGACAAGAGATATTGAAGCTTGTTTGGAGCAAATTAATCGTCTTTATTTTGCAGGGGCAAATATAGTGCGTTTAGCTTGCCTTGATATGATTGATGCAAGAGCTTTGAAAGAGATTAAAAAGCAAAGTCCTTTACCTTTAATAGTTGATATTCATTTTAATCATAATTTAGCTGTATATTGTGCACAGTTTATTGATGGGGTGCGTATTAATCCAGGTAATATAGGCTCTAAAGAAAATATTAAAGAAGTTGTTAAAGCTTGTAAAGAGCGCAATATTCCTATACGCATAGGGATTAATCATGGTTCTATAGAAAAACAATTTAGTAATAAATTAGGTTATGGTATAGAAGCTATGCTTGAGAGTGCTATGTATAATATTAAGCTTTTAGAAGATCTTGATTTTTTAAATATTAAAATTTCAATGAAGACTTCAGATACTCGAAAAACTATAGAGGCTTATGAAAGACTTAGACCGCTTTGTGATTATCCTTTTCATTTGGGTGTAACTGAAGCAGGGACGCAATTTCATAGTACCATAAAAAGTTCTATTGCTTTAGGCAATTTACTTCTTAAGGGTATAGGTGATACTATGCGTGTTTCTATGACAGGTGAGCTTGAGGAGGAAATTCGGGTTGCAAAAGCTATTTTGCAAGATAGCGGGGTGCAAAAAAGCGGGATAAACATCATTTCATGTCCAACTTGTGGAAGGATTCAAAGCGATTTAGTCAGTGCTATTAAAATTGTTGAAGAGAAAACTAAGCATATAAAAGAACCTTTAAATATTAGTGTGATGGGTTGTGTTGTAAATGCTTTAGGAGAGGCTAAAGGAGCTGATGTAGCTATAGCTTTTGGTAAAAATCAAGGACTTGTGATAAGACATGGGGAAGTTGTGGCTAAGCTTAAAGAAAGCGAACTTGTAGATAGATTTTTAATTGAAGTTGAAGATGAAGTAAAAAGTAGAACAAAAAAATAAGCCAATTAAGATCTTTTGATCTTAAAATGGCCATATTGTTTCTATAAATTTGCTGCCCCAAGGTTTTCTAGTGTTTTTATCTACTTCACCTTCTGTTTTATATAAAATTTTAGCATCTGCTATGTATTTGCTATCTATTGTATTATCTTGACTGATGTCATAAGGACGGATAATACCACTTAATTGTATGATTTGTTTTTCTCCATTGATTAAAAGTTCTCTTGAGCCTTCAATAAAATAATTACCATTAGATAAAATTTTAATTACACGTGTTGAAACTGTAGTATTAAAACTTTCATTTCTACTTTGCGTTCCTGTTCCTGTATAATTATTTGAACTATTTGTTTTGAAACCTATATTAGAATAAGCATTAACTTTATTAAGTGCATCTGCTATAATACCTGAACCTCCTGTTAGAGTTCCACCTCCTAAATTTGATGTATTGGTTCTACTTGTTGCTTTATTTGCTTGTGTACTTTGGGTAGTACTTTCTTGTATAATAACTGTTACTAAATCATTTACATTCATAGCTTTTTTGTCAGAAAATAAAGGATTGTCTCCCTTGCCAAAAAGAGATCCTGGTGCACTTTCTATGTTATTACTTTGTTTTGGAGCTAGTTCTTCAACATAAGCTGGAGGTTTCATGGAAATTTGAGGATCAACTGTTGCTGAACAAGCAAAAAATGCAAATGGTAACATATAAAATAAAACTTTTTTCATTTTTTGTCCTTAAAAATAGGAATTTTTATTTTTATTTGTTAAAATTAAAAAAGCAAAGAGTGTTCCATATTTATAAAAGTAAGGAGAAAATAATGGCGAATCTTTATTTAATGAGATCTAGGAGTGATGAACTTAATACTATTATCAGTTCAAAATTGCTTAAAAATTATAGTAAATTGTATAAAAATATTGCAATTTATTGTCCTGTAATTTATATACATCGTATACCTGTTTTGCAAAATTGGCTAGATGAATTTAATATTAATCAAACTTTAAAAAGTGCTTATGGTTTTACTTTTAGAGATGCTATGGAGGAATTTAGTAAAGATCCACATAATTTTTTTAATGTTATTATAGAAGAATATGAGGAATTAAAACGTAAATATGATTTTGTGTTTGTAAATAGTTTTTGTGAATTTGGAATTCTTGATGGATTTGATCTTAGTATAAAATTAGCTAAAAACCTTAATACTCCTATTGCTGCTATTATTAATGATGAGGATAAGCTTATAGCCCAAAAATATTTTGATCATGCTTTAGATGGTAGAAATTATATTTTAATTAATGAAAATTTTAATTTTGAAGAAGTGCAAAAACTCCAAGAATATGATTTTATTACCCCGTACCGTTTTAAATATCAACTTATTAAACAGAGTGTAAAAAATAAAAAAACTGTGGTATTGCCAGAAAGCGATGATGATAGAATTTTAAAAGCCGCTGAAATTTTACTTAAAAGTAATATTGTTGATTTAATTTTATTAGGAGATGAGGAAAAAATTAAAAAAAATATTCATAATTTAGGACTTGATTTAAGCACTATACAAATTATTAATCCTTTAAAATCAGAATATAATCAAGAATTTACTTCTATTCTTTATGAATTGAGAAAATCCAAAGGAATGAGTTTTGAACAAGCACGTAAATTGGTTCAAGATAAAACTTATTTTGGAACTTTGTTAATACATACTGGAAAAGCTGATGCTATGGTAAGTGGGGCTTCAACTACAACAGCTGAAACTATTCGTCCTGCACTTCAGCTTATTAAAACTAAAGAGGGCATTAATTCAGTTTCAGGAATCTTTTTTATGGGACTTGAAGATCAAGTGTTGGCTTTTGCTGATTGTGCTGTAAATCCCAATCCAAGTGCTGAGCAACTTGCTACTAGTGCTTATGTTAGTGCTATGACTGCTAAATCTTTTGGACTTGAACCACGTATAGCTTTACTTTCCTATTCTAGTGGTGATAGCGGTAAAGGAGAAAGTGTTGAACTTATTAAAGAGGCTTTAAAAATTGCTAAAGAGAAATACCCTCACTTAAATATAGATGGTCCTATGCAATTTGATTGTGCTTATGATCTAAAAACAGCAGAAAAGAAAATGCCTCATTCTAAAATAGCAGGTCATGTTAATGTATATATTTTTCCTGATCTTAATGCCGCAAATATTTGCTATAAAGCTGTTCAAAGAACTGCTAATGCTTTAGCAATAGGTCCTATTCTACAAGGACTTAAAAAACCAGTAAATGATTTAAGTCGTGGATGTTTAGTAGATGATATTGTAGATACTGTCATTTTAAGTGCTATACAAGCACAATAACAAAAAAAGGAAGGATAATGAAAATTTTAGTTTTAAATTCAGGATCTTCATCGATCAAGTTTAAATTTTTTGATGATAAAATTGTTAAAGCCAGTGGTTTGGTTGAAAAAATTGGCGAATATAATTCAAAAGTTGTTTTAAAAGACACTTTAAATAATCATCAATTTCAAAGAGAGTTAAACATAAAGAACCATGAAGAGGGACTTCAAATTGTTAATGAACTTTTTAAAGAATCAGGTATTTTAGCAGATGTAAATATGCTTGATGGATGTGGACATCGTATAGTACATGGAGGAAGTAATTTAAGCGAACATTGTTTAGTGGATGATTATGTTCTTGAAGAAATTGATAAAGTAAGTGTTTTTGCACCTTTGCATAATCCTGCGCATTTAGCTGGAATAAAAACTATGTTTAAGGCTGCTCCTAATGTTCTTAATGTCGCTGTTTTTGATACAACATTTCATCGTAGTATTCCTGATTTTGCTCATATGTATGCTTTGCCTTACGAATTTTACAATAAGCATGGTATAAGAAAATATGGTTTTCATGGAACTTCTCATGCTTTTGTTAGCACTCAAGCAGCTTGTATGCTTCAAAAAGATAAAAATGAATTAAATTTTATTTCAGCTCATCTTGGAAATGGTGCAAGTGTGTGTGCTATAAAAAAGGGTCAAAGTGTAGATACATCTATGGGTTTTACTCCTCTTGAAGGTTTAATTATGGGGACGCGTTGCGGTGATATAGATCCTGCTATTTTACCTTTTATCAGTCGTCTTGAAGGTTTAACTATAGAAGAGATTGATACATTAATGAATAAAAAAAGCGGTGTTTATGGAATTTGTGGTTTTAATGATTTTAGGGATATAGAAAATCAAATCAAACAAGATAATGATAAGGCGCGTTTAGCATTGGATATGTTTTGTTATCGTCTTGTAAAATATATAGGTGCCTATTTTGCTGTGTTAGAGCAAACAGATGCTATTATTTTTACTGGAGGTATAGGGGAAAATGATAGTTTAGTACGTCAAAAAGTTTGTGAAAAATTAACTCATCTTGGTATAGAATTAGATTTTAAACTCAATGAGCAAAGGGTTGCACAAGCAAGAATGATTAATTGTACTCATTCTAAGGTGAAAATACTTGTTGTACCAACAGATGAGGAATTAGAAATTGCTAGAATTACAGAAGAGCTTATCAGTAAGAAATAAATTTTAAAAACTATATAAATCTTATTGCTTATATCATTTTATAGCTTTGATTTATTATAGTTTATTTTATATATCCTTATAATGAAGGTGTTTTTAAATAGAGATGAATATTTGTTATTTTTTAATATATTTAAAATTATGTGAATTTACAAAAATAGAAATTTTTAAGTTTTTTAAAATAATCATTTAGTTGAAATTAATTTTCTTTAGATAAGATTTTTAATTAAAAAAAATAAAGTGTCAATAATGAAAACATGGAGAGAATTAAGCTTAAATTTTTTATTTAAAATATCAGATCAACCCGTTCTTGTACGTGATTTATTAGAAGCTAATGCTCTTTTTAATGATGGTATGCTTGTGGATCCTTCTAAGTTGAATTTTAATTTTAAAATTTTAAATTCTTATATTTATTTCGGTCTTTTTTGTGTGCTTGTTTTATTGCCTTTGCTTTTAATTACACATTATTTTTTAACAAAACTTGATTTTCATATAAGTATAATGAGTGCTGTTGTAGTGACTGCTTGTGTATTTATAGGATATGATATTTTTAAAGTTTATGTACGTAAAATAATTTCTAAACAATTAATTCAAAAGGCTTGGGCTTTACATTTTCCTTATTTTCCTTATGAGAAATATTCTTTAATGGCTGGAGAATTTTACAAACAAGCTTTAAAAGAAGAAATTCCAAAAGTCAATTTAGAACAGTATGTTTTAGACAAAATTATTCATTCTAAATAATCTAAAATTTGATTTTGAAAGCGCATATTTTCTAATCTTCTTTTTAAATCTTTATTTTCTTCATTCAAAACACTTTCTTCCGTTTTTAAAATAGCAATTTCTCTGCTAAGATAATAAATTTGATTTCTGATGTAAATTTGAGGAGTAAATAAAAATAAAGCACAAATTACAAATAAGATTGCAAATAAGAGATGGTTGAAATTTAAATTTTTATCTTCTTTTGTTGCTTTAGAAAATCCTTCAAGTAGTACATTTTTAATTTTTTGAGAATCTTCATTATTTTGTTTCACTGGAATTTGAATTGGTGGAGTTGAGATTTTTTGCATATTATCTTGTATTTTTTTTTGCAAATTTTCTAAGCTTTGTTTGATATTGATTTGATTTTCTTTTATAGATTTTTTATAAAGAGCTTGAGATTGTTTTGTTTTAGGATTTATTTGTTGTGTTTTATTGAAAGATTTGATAGTTTCTTGTTTATTTGAAGTTATAATAAGATTGTTATTATTTAAAGTCTGTTTTTGTGATTTAATTTGTATATTATGGGTATTGTTTATTTTTTTTTCTTTTGGTGCAAGATTTTTTTTATTTTTTTTATTTTTTCTTGCTTTAATTTTGGAAAAAAAAATTTTAGCAAAAGATTGTTTTTCTTCTAATTTTACATTAATTAAATCTTTTTTTAAATAAATATTAGATTTTTTATTATGCTGTGTGTTGTATTCTTGATCTAATTCTTCTAAAAAATTATTGTTAGATTTTTTATTAAAACGACGTCTTAAAATATTATCACTAGAAAGTTCTTCTTTTAAATCATCATCAAGAGGTTTTCCTTGATTCATTGCGCGAGAAAATTTTAACATTTTTTGGCGTATATTTTGTCGCTCTTTTAAAAAATCATCTTCTAACATTTATGATCCAAGGTTTTAAAATGAAAAGTACGCATTTTAGCCGAGCTTGCTCGAGAATTATTTGAAAGTTCTTCTTCATTTGCTTTTATAATTTTTTTATTTATGATTTGACCTAAGCTGTGATTATTTCCGCACTCACAACGCAATGTTTTTTCATCGCATATACAAGTTTTTGCCCATTTTTTGAAAAAAGTTTTTATAATTTTATCCTCTAAAGAGTGAAAACTAATAATAGCTAAAATACAATCTTGAAGTTTTAAAACTTCTAAGTCTTGCAGAAATTTTTTAAGTACTTGAAGTTCTTGATTTACTTCTATTCTAATAGCTTGAAATACTAAATTTGCTTGAGATATTTTTCTATGATTTTGCTTCATTTTTCCTATAATTTCATGAAGTTCTTTAGCACTTGTAATTACTTTTTTCTTTCGTGCATAACAAATTTTTTCAGCAATAAAGTAAGCATTATACAATTGTCCGTATTCTTTAAAAATAAAAGCTAGTTGTTCTTTTGTATAGGTGTTAACAATATCAAAAGCTGATATTTTAGCATTTTGATTCATTCTCATATCTAAAAAATCAGAATTTAAGCTAAATCCTCTCTCATTATTGTCAAGTTGAAATGAGGAAACACCAATATCAGCTAAAATGCCTTTGAGTTTGTTTTTATCGCTAATTTTTTGTAAAATTTCACTAAAATTACTTTGCATAAAAATAATTCTATCATCAAAAACTTTTAATCTTTTTTTAGAAAATTCTAATGCTTGTTTATCTTGATCACAAGCGATAAAATGCATGTGAGGGTGATTTTTAAGTAAAGTTTCGCTATGTCCACCAAAGCCTAGGGTGCAGTCTAAAAAATAACCTGTTTTAAGATTTTTAAAAATTTCTTCTACTTCATGGAGCAAAACTGGGATATGGGGAATTTTCAAAATATTAATCCTAAAAATTTATTATTTTAACATATGATTATATCTAAATTTCATTTCAAAAAATTAAAGTGTAAATATTTTTTAGTAAAAATTTTACAATTAAACTCTACTTAAACACTTCTTGGATACAATAATCTAGTTTAAAATGAATCAAGGAATGTTATGCTTACTTGGATGCAACACCACAAAAAATATCTTATTATTACTATATGGGTTAGTACTATAGCTTTTGTTGGAGCAGGATTTTTAGGTTGGGGTGCTTATGATTTTAATCTTAATCGTAGTTCTAGTGTTGCAAGTGTAGGTAGTGAAAAAATATCTTTTAGTGAGTTTGATACTCGATATAAACAGGTCTTAGCTTATTATAATCAAATAAGTAGCGGTGCCTTAACTCAAGAAAATGCTGAACAATTGGGTCTGAAAAATATGGCTTTAAGTTCACTTATTGAAGAAAAACTTTTATTAAATTTTGCTAAAGATTTGGGTATTAGTGTAAATGAAAAAGAAATTGTGCAAAAACTTTTAAGTGTTAAGGAATTTCAAAATATTAATGGAGATTTTAATAAAACCATTTATTATGAGCTTTTAAATGCTAATAATTTAGCACCAAAAGATTATGAAATGCAGCTTGGAAACGAAATAATTATAAATAAATTAGATCAAATTTTTAATATTCCTAGTAAAGATGAAGAATTAAAAATGTTAGGTTCTAGTTATTTTATGCAAGATGAATTAAGTATTGCAAAGATTGATTATGAAGAAAAAAATATTCAAATTAATGAAGAAGAATTAAAAAAACTTTGGAATGAACATAAAGAAGATTATAAAACTCAAAAAATGTATGAAATTTCTACTTATTTTTTGCCTCCTAATGAACAAAAAATTGATGATAAGGAATTAGAAAATTTTTATAATCAAGAAGAAAATAAATTAAAATATAAAGATACTTCAGGTAAGATAATGGATTTTCAAACAGCTAAGAATGAGGTATTTAAAGATTATACTTTAATGCGTTTAAAAAATATTGCTAATTCCAAATTTTTAGATTTAAAAAATCAAAAGGATAGTTTTCAAAAAGATCTAAATATTAGTGAATCAGATATTTCATATCCTATTGATCTTTTAAATAAGGCTAAAAATGCAGATATTTTAAGACCAATGCCTTATAATAATGGATATATTATAATTCGTCTAAATAAAATAGATCCTATTAGAAATAAAACTTTTGAAGAAGCAAGAGAAGAAGTTTTACCTATGTATTTGAGCGAACAAGCTAGAAAAAAATTAGAAGAAAAAGCTAAAAAGAATTTAGCACATTTTCAAGGAGATAATATAGGTTTTGTTACTCGTGATAGTTCTCGTGAGAATGTAAAGCTTGATGATAAATTGCTTAATGATTCTGAATTTGCTTATTTTTTAATTAATGTGTTTAATTCGGATCAAAATAGTTCTTATGTACCCATAAATGACACAAAAGCTATACTTTATAGAATAAATAAACAAAAATTAGATATCAGTTCTGATAAATTTAGACAATATAAAATTATGTTGGAGCAAAATTTACAAAACTTAAAAGCAAGCGAACTTAAGCAAGAACTTATTGATAAACTTAAAAAAATATATCCAATAAAAATTTATTATAAAGGGAATTGATTTTGAATATATTAGGAATTGATTTAGGCTCAACTCAAACTTGTGCCATCATTGCTCAAAAAGATGAAGATGGGTTAAAAATTATTGGTTTTTCTAAAGCAAAAACTAATGGGGTGAAAAAAGGTGCTATTACTAATATAGAGTTAGCTTCTAAATCTATTGAAGAAGCTGTTAGAAATGCTGAAATGATGAGTGGTGTTCATTATGATAAGGTTGTCGTATCTATTTCTGGTGCTTATACTAAAAGTATTGATAGTATAGGGGTTGTAAATATTCCAAATTATGAAATAGGTATTAAAGAGATTCATCGTGCTGTAAGTACAGCTAAGCATACTGCGAATTTACCTAGTGGCTATGAAATTATTCATGTATTGCCTTATAATTTTAAAGTTAATGATCTTGAGCATGTTGATGATCCTTTGGGTATGAGCGGTAATCGTTTAGAGGTATCAACCCATATAGTAATTTCTCAAGAATCTCATATTAAAAATCTTAAAAAGGCTGTTGAATTAGCTGATTTGAGAGTTGATAATATAGTTCTTTCAGGATATGCTTCAGCTATAGCTTGTTTGGATGATAGTGAAAGAGAATTAGGAGCAGTTTTAATAGATATGGGTGGAGCTATTTGTGATATGGTTGTACATACTGGAAATTCCATTCGTTACAATGATTGTTTGCAAATTGGTTCTATTAATATTACTCAAGATTTATCTATGGCTTTGCATACTCCTTTAAAAGAAGCAGAAAAAATTAAACTTAATTATGCAGCTCTTTCTCAGCAACCTAATGTTTTAATACAAATTCCATCAATGGGTGATGAAAAAAAAGTTAATGAAGTTTCTTTGGATATTATTTCTAATGTCATTTATGCAAGAGCAGAAGAGACTTTAATGATTTTGGCCAAGATTTTAAGTGATAATCGTTATGCAAATACTATAGGTGGAGGAGTAGTTTTAACTGGAGGAATGACTAAATTAGCTGGAATTGACGAATTAGCTCCTGCAACTTTTGATAACCGTTCAATCAGACTTGCTACTGCAAGAAAGGATTTAATTAGTGGCTTTAATGAAATTTTTAATGATCCTGAAAATACTTGCGCTATAGGACTTTGTTTATATGGAGCAGGTTATTTTACACCTTATGAGCTTGATTCTAATGAAAAATTAAGATATAAAGGTGAAATTGAAAATTTTAATCGTCAAATTAAACAAAATATTTCTTTGCAAAAAGATGCACAAAGTGAAATAAAATCTGATTTTTTTGATGCAAATTTGCAAGAAAATGATACAATTACAATACAAGAACAACTAGAATTTAAAGAGCCAAAGGAAAAAAAACCTAGTGTTTTTTCAAATATATGGCATAAAATTATGAATCAATTTTAACAAGGAGAAATTTTATGAGTGAATTTTTGGTAGAAGAAATGCAACATAATAAAGGCGCAAAAATTAAAGTCATAGGATGTGGCGGTGGCGGTGGTAATATGATCAATCACATGGTTAAAATGGGATTAAATGATCTTGATTTGATTGCCGCAAATACTGATGCTCAAGCTATTTCAATTTCACTAGCAAAAACTAAAATTCAACTTGGTGAGAAAAAAACTAAAGGTTTGGGTGCTGGAATGCTTCCTGAAGTCGGAGCAGAAAGTGCTAAAGAAAGTTTTGAAGAAATAAAAGCTAGTTTAAGTCAAAGTGATATTGTATTTATTGCTTCAGGTTTTGGTGGAGGTACGGGAACAGGTGCTACTCCAGTTATTGCGCAAGCAGCTAAAGAAATTGGAGCCTTAACCGTTTCTGTGGTAACTATGCCTTTTGCCTTTGAAGGAAAGCAAAGAAAAAAACTTGCTGAAAATGGTCTCCTTGAGCTTAAAAAAGAGAGTGATTCTATCCTTGTTATTCAAAATGAAAAATTATTAAGTATTATTGATAAAAAAGCAGGTATTAAAGATGCTTTTAAATTAGTTGATGATATTTTGGCTCGTGCTGTAAAGGGTATGGTATCTATTTTGCTTGATAATGGTGATATTAATGTTGATTTTGCAGATGTTAGAACTATTATGAGTCATCGTGGTCTTGCGCTTATGGGTGTTGGTAGTGCTAGTGGTGAAAATGCTATAGAAGAAGCACTTTGTAATGCTATAGAATCTCCTTTGCTTGATGGAATGGATATTAAAGGTGCTAAAGGTGTTATTTTACATTTTAAAACAAGTTCTAATTGCTCTTTATTTGAAATTTCAGCAGCAGCAAACAGTATTCAAGAGATTGTTGATGAAAATGCAAAAATTATTTTTGGTTCTACTACAGATGATAGTATGGAAGACAAAGTAGAAGTAACTATTATTGCAACAGGCTTTGAAGATAAAGAAGCTATAAATCAAAAAGCCATTGAAAATACCCAAACTTCTAAAAAAAATCCTTATTTAAATCTTAAAAAAGTAAGTGGTGGTTATGATGAAGAAATAATGGCGCAAATTGAAACACCTACTTTCCTACGCCGTCAAATGGACTGATCTTTAAAGCAAGGTTTTATCTTGCTTTTTTCTCTTATAAAATTTATTTTTAACTTGGAACACTCTTTGCTTTTATACCTATAAAATCTTAGTTTTATAGGTGAAAATATGCAAAATGGATATTATCAAGCAACAGGTGGAATGGTAACTCAGTTAAACAAACTTGATGTTATTACTAATAATCTTGCCAATATTAATACAAGCGGTTATAAAAGAGATGATGTTGTCATTGCAGATTTTAAAAGGATTTTTAAAGAAACTCAAGATGAGTTACCTATAGAAAATCATACAAGAGATGCATCGCGTTTTGTGAATACTACTATAGATAGTATTCCTCAGGTTTCTCAAGAATATACAGATTTTAGCTTAGGTTCTTTAAAAGCTACTAATAATCCTTTAGATTTAGCAATAACACGAGAATATGTTTTTTATTTGGTTAAAACTAAAGATGGGGAAATAAGATTGAGTAAAGATGGAAATTTTCAACTTGATGATGAAGGTTATTTAGTAAATAAGCAAGGTTATCAGGTTTTAAGTACGTATTATTTTAATAATCCTCAAAATGCAGGAATTCGTATTCCAAATGGTGCTAATAAAATTAATGTAGATAAAAATGGCGTTATTGAAGTTGATGGACTTGAAAATTCTAAATTATTTATAGCTCAAGTTGATGATATAAGAGCATTGCAAAAAGATGGAGATAATGTTTATAAAATTGATGATTTAACTCGCATTAGGCATTTAGATCATTCTAATGCTATCTATCAAGGTTTTTCTCAAGGATCAAATGTGAATCCAGTTACTGAAATGGTGGCATTAATAGAGGTTAATAGAATGGTAGAAATGTATCAAAAGGTTATGACAGCTCATATGGATGATTTAAATCAAGAAGCTATTAATAAACTTGCAAGTGTTAAATAATATAAAAAAGGATAAAAAATGATGAGATCTCTTCATACTGCAGCTACAGGGATGATAGCGCAGCAAACTCAAATTGATGTTACTTCAAATAATATTTCCAATGTTAATACGGCAGGATTTAAAAAAAGTCGTGCAGAATTTGCTGATCTTATGTATCAAGTTATGAAGTATGCAGGAACTTCAACTTCATCAACAACCCTTTCTCCCTCTGGTATAGAAGTAGGAGTTGGGGTGCGTCCTACAGCAATAACTAAGGTTTTTACTGAGGGTAATTTAAAATCAACAAGTACAGATGGGCTTGATATGGCTATTGCAGGCAATGGATTTTTTCAAATTCAGCTTCCAGATGGTACTATAGCGTATACTAGAAATGGACAATTTACAAGAGATAATGAAGGTAATATTGTAAATTCGGATGGCTATAAACTTTTACCTGAAATGACTGTACCTGAAGGTGCCTTAGGCATTAGTGTTGCTAAAGATGGAACTGTTTCTGTTATGCTTCCAGGAGAACAACAAGAAACCCAAATTGGTCAAATAGAACTTGTTCAATTTATTAATCCGGCAGGATTACATTCTATGGGAGATAATCTTTATCTTGAAACAGGAGCAAGTGGAGCTCCTGTAGCAGGTATAGCTGGGCAAGATGGACTTGGAAGCATTAAACATGGATTTATAGAGCTTAGCAATGTTCAACTCGTTGAAGAGATGACAGATCTTATTACAGGACAAAGAGCTTATGAGGCGGGTTCAAAAGCTATAACAACTAGTGATGAAATGCTTGGTATAGTAAATCAGCTTAAAAGATAATAAAAATATTTCATTTTTTAATGGCGCATAAAGCGCCATATTTTTTAGCAAGAATAACAAGTTTTAAATTCATAAGCAGTTGGACGGGCTTCTATTGGCCACACTTGGGTTTTAAATTTTAAATGTTGGTATTCATCTATAAAAATATCACTCATTACAGGCTTTAAAAAGGCATTGTGTCGAATGAGTGCTTCAAGGCTTCCTCTTAAAGTATGAGGTAATTGTTCTATGCCCTTTTCACGAATTTCATCTAAGGTTAGATCAAATAAATTTTCTTCCATAGGACCTACAGGAATGGTTTTATTTTTAATTCCTTCAAGACCTGCCATTAAAAGACTTACAAAAGCTAAATAAGGGTTAGCAGTGCTGTCGGGGAAACGAATTTCAATACGAGCTGAATTTTTGTTTATACCATAAGGAATGCGACAACTTGCAGATCTATTTTGAGAAGAGTAGGTTAAAATGCAAGGTGCTTCAAAGCCTGGAACAATTCTTTTGTAAGAATTAGAGCTTGGATTTGTAAAGGCTGCAACACTTCTAGCATTTTTTAAAATTCCTCCTATATAATTTATAGCTGTTTGACTTAGCCCATTATAACCATCTTTATCGTAAAATAAATTAGTTTCTTCTTTCCATAAACTCATGTGTACATGCATGCCATTTCCATTATCACCATATAAAGGTTTTGGCATAAATGTTGCGGTTTTGCCATTAAGGTGAGCTACCATTTTTATAACGTATTTATAAATTTGTACATTATCAGCTGCTTCTACAAGGGTTCCAAAATTTACTCCTATTTCAGCTTGTCCTTGAGCTACTTCATGATGATGAACAAAAGTTTTAAGACCTACTTTGTGAAGTGTTTGAACCATTTCAGATCGAATATCTACTAAAGAATCTATAGGTTGAACTGGAAAATATCCTCCTTTATTTCTAGGGCGATGTCCTGTGTTATAGCTATCTGAAAATTCTCTATTATCATTCCATTCTCCTTCTTCAGTATCTACTTCATATTTAGAACAATGAGCACTATCAACTATTTTGACACTGTCAAAGATAAAAAATTCGTTTTCAGGTCCAAAATAAGCAGTATCAGCTATGCCGCTATTTTGAAGGTATTGCATAGCTTTTTTAGCTATACTTCTTGGACATTTTTCATACATTTGACCTTTATAGATATCATAGACATCGCAAAATACTATAATAGTAGGATCAGCTGTAAAAGGATCTAAAAAAGCACTTTGAACTTCAGGTTTTAAAATCATATCTGATTTTTCAATAGGTTGCCATCCATGAATTGAACTTCCATCAAAAGGAATTCCAGTTTTGAATGTTTCTTCACTAATAGCATCAAGATTATAAGTGATATGATGCCAAGTTCCTATCATATCTGTAAAACGGAAATCCACAAAGATAACTTCATTTTGTTTGCAAAAGCTGAAAAAATCGTCTATATTGTTAACAAATTTTCCCATGTTTTTACTCCTTATTTTTTAATTTAATTTATAAAATTATATCATAAATTTTTTAATTAAGATTTAATTAATATATTTTTTATAAGAATATTATAATTTTAATCTAAAAATAATGATAAACTAAAAATTTATATTTTTGTTTTAGATAAAATTGATTATAATTTCAAGTGAGTTATGAAAAATTTATATTAAAAAAGGGAAAAAATGACACAAGAAGAGCTTGATGCTTTAATGAATGGCGAAGTTGATCTTGATTTAGAATCAAAAGAGCAAATACAAGATAAAGAATCTGAAGTTGAAGAAGATACTTTAATGTTGGAAGATGTAAAAATAGCTGATTACAAGCCTAATCCTAGTGTAGTGTGGCCACCACCCCCACCAAATCAAGAACATAAAGTTGTACATCAGCTTGATGATGTAACAAGAGATAGCGAGCTTAAAGCCACTGAAATGATGGATAAACTTGAAAGTATTAATAATTTTTTTGCAGATTCTGAAAATTTAACTAAAGAGATCAATAAAGCATTGGAAAAAAATATTGATATTTTTTCTAAACTTAGTGAAAAATTTCCCAATGTAGTAAGTTTTAATGAGACCTTAGAATTAAATAAGACGATTAAAAAAAATGTTAATGATATGGTTGCTAATCTTCAAAGTGGACAAGATGAAGTGATGATGGCTATGGATGCAATGCAATATCAAGATATCCATCGTCAAAAAATTGAACGTGTTATTAATGTTATGCGCGCTTTAAGCCGTTATATGAGTTCGCTTTTTGAAGGTAAAATTGATGATAAAAAGCGAGTAAGTTCTGCTGTTCATATTGAAGGTGACAATACTGCTGATATTGTAAGCAATGATGATATAGAAGCTTTAATTGCAAGTTTAGGACAAAAATGATCATCCCTCAAATAGTAGCCCCTGCAGGAAATTTTATTAAATTAAAAATTGCTTTAGCTTATGGTGCTGATGCGGTTTATGCAGGTGTGAATAATTTTTCTCTTCGTTCGCGTACCGCAAGAGAATTTAATTATGAAAGTTTTGAAGAAGCTATAAAATATACCCATGAACGAGGTAAGAAAATTTATGTTACTTTAAATGGTTTTTATTTAAGTTCACAAATTGAAGGTTTAAAAAGGCATATATTAAGATTACGTCAAATGAATCCTGATGCTTTTATTGTAGCTTCTTTGGGTGTTATGCGTTTGGTAAAAGAACTTGCTCCTGAAATTGCTTTACATGTTTCTACGCAAGCTAATATTTTAAATTATTTAGATGCGCAAGCTTATAAAGATATGGGTGCTAAAAGAGTAGTTATTGCAAGAGAATTAGGGCTTAAAGATGCTAAGGCTTTAAAAGAAAATTGTGATATAGAGCTTGAAGCTTTTGTGCATGGTTCTATGTGTTTTGCTTATTCTGGGCGTTGTTTAATAAGTTCTGTGCAAAGTGGAAGGATGAGTAATCGAGGTTCTTGTGCTAATGATTGCAGATTTAATTATGAACTTTATGCAAAAAATCCTGAAAATGGTACTCTTTTTCGTTTGGAGGAAAATGAAAATGGCACTCATGTATTTAATTCTAAAGATTTAAATCTTTGTTCTTATATAGAAAAAATAATGCAAGAAAATTGCATTAGTGCTTTTAAAATTGAAGGTCGTACTAAAAGTGAATATTATGTTGGATTAACAACAAGAACTTATAAAATGGCTATACAAGATGTTTTACAAGGTAAGTTTCAATCAAGTAAATATGAAAAAGAAATCGCTACGCTTAAAAATAGAGGTTTTACAGATGGTTATCTTGTTATGCGTCCTTTAGATAAAACTAATACACAAAATCATTATGCAAGTATAGAAGAAGGGACTCATCAAGTTCATGGTATGAGTGAAGATGGTATGTTTTTTAAATGCAAGGGTAAGGTGATTTTAAATACTCCTTATGAGATTTTAATGCCTTTGTATGATACAATAGATTTGTGTGATAATGCTTTGGGTAAAATTTATAAAAAAGAAGATAAATATTTTGTGGAATTTAAAAAACTTATAGCTAAGAATAATAAAGAATTTAATGAAATTCATAGCGGTAATGAAAATGCAATTCAATTACCAGGTCGAATTAGCCCGTTAAGTTTTCTAAGAAAGGAAATATAAATGGATTTTGTTTCAATTTTAATAGGAAGTAAAAGTGATTATGAGGTTATAAAAGAGACACTTAAAATTTTAGAAAATTTTGAAGTCAAATATGAGCTTATTATTTCCTCAGCTCATCGTAGTCCAAAAAGAACAAAAGAATATATTATAGATGCTGAAAAAAGAGGTGCTAAGGTTTTTATTGCAGCAGCGGGTATGGCGGCACATTTAGCAGGAACTTGTGCTGCTTATACTATAAAACCTGTTTTGGGTGTTCCTATGCCTGGAAGTAATCTTGCTAGTATAGATTCTTTATTTTCTACTGTGCAAATGCCTAGTGGAATTCCTGTAGGGACTTTAGCTATTGGTAAAGCTGGAGCAATTAATGCTGCTTATTTGGCAATACAGATTTTAGCTATTGATAATACAATTTTGACTCAAAAACTTAAACAAGATCGTTTTGATAAAGAGCAAAAACTTATATTTGATTCAAAAGTAGTTGAAGTTTTATTATAAGGAATAAAAATGCAAACTTATTTAGAGCTTGAAGAATTTTGCAAATTAGTACATTTAAATGAAGATGTTGTAAGAGGTATGATAGCTAATGGTGCTTTAAAATTTAAAGAAGAAGAGGGTAAGATTTATATTGAAGCGCATCAAGGAACTTTTAGTGTGGTGCCAAGTGCATCTAAATCTCAGCATGCTATGGTCAATTCTATGTCTTTAGCTGGTGAAAGTTTTATTGAAAAAACTATAGGTACTATTTTAAATTTGCATGAAAAAGTTTTAGATGCTAAAGATGAGACACTAGATGCTTTAAAAAATGAGAATAAATTTTTAAAAGATGCGCTTTATTCTATGCAAGAGCTTTATGATGAAGATAGAAAAACCATAGAAACTTTAAATAATGAGCTAAAACATGCACGAGAAGAAATAGAATTTCTTAAACGTAAATATAAATTAATGTGGAGTAAGACCACAGAAATTTTTGGAGCTAATGCAGAACCTGATTTACAAATGAATAAGAATTTAGATCAAACTGATCACAATATAGGATAACTAAAGAGAGAAAAAATGACTTTTTCAAAAATAATACTTACTTTGCAAAATTATTGGCAAGAGCAAGGTTGTGCAATTGTTCAGCCTTATGATATGCCAGCGGGTGCAGGAACTTTTCATCCTGCTACTTTTTTAAGAAGTTTGGGAAAAAAACCTTGGGCAAGTGCTTATGTAGCACCTAGTAGAAGACCAGCAGATGGACGTTATGGAGAAAATCCTAATCGTTTGGGATCTTATTATCAATTTCAAGTTTTGATTAAACCAAGTCCTGATGATATACAAAAATTATATCTTAAAAGTCTTGAAAATTTAGGTTTTGATTTAAAAAGTCATGATATCCGTTTTGTTGAAGATAACTGGGAAAGTCCAAGTTTAGGTGCTTGGGGTCTAGGATGGGAAGTTTGGCTTGATGGTATGGAAGTGACTCAATTTACTTATTTTCAGCAAGTAGGGGGTATTCCTGTAGATTTAGTTAGTGCTGAAATTACTTATGGACTTGAAAGAATAGCTATGTATTTGCAAAATGTGGATAATGTATATGATATAATTTGGAGTGAATATAATGGAGTTAAGATGAAATATGCAGATATACATAAGCAAAGTGAATATGAATTTAGTAAATATAATTTTGAACTTAGCGATGTTAAAATTTTAAATGAACAATTTGAAAATTCTTATCAGGAGTGTAAGAATATTTTACAAGAAGGCTTAGCTTTGCCTGCCTATGATTATTGTATGCTTGCTGCTCATACTTTTAATCTTTTAGATGCAAGAGGTGCGATTTCTGTTGCTCAAAGACAAGATTATATGTTAAAAATTCGTGAGCTTTCTAAAAATTGTGCTGAAATTTATAAGAAGAATTTAAATGAAGCTGAGTGAAATTTATAATTTTTTAGATAACTTAAGTCCTTTTGACACTCAAGAATCATGGGATAATAGCGGTCTTTTACTTGGGGATGAGAATAATGAAATTTCGAAAATTTATTTAAGTTTGGATATTGATGAAAGTATTATTGAGAAAGTAAGCGAAAATTCTTTACTCATTACGCATCATCCTTTGATTTTTAAAGCTTTGAAAAATTTAAGCGGTAAAGATTATCCTAAAGGTTTTATTAAAGATTTGTTAAGGAAAAATATTTCTTTAATTAGTATGCATACAAATTATGATTTAAGTCATTTAAATGCTTATTTTGTTGAAGAAATTTTAGGTTTTAATATTTCTTTTAAAGATGAATTTTTAATTTACGTAGAAAATTCTATGTCTTTTGAAAATTTATGTACTTTGGTAAAAAACAAATTAAATATAAAAAATTTGCGTATAAGTGATTGTGGTAAAAAAGATATAAAACGTATTGCTATTTGTACTGGAAGTGGTGGAGATTTAATTTCTAAAGTAGATGCAGATTGTTTTTTAAGTGGAGATTTTAAATATCACCAAGCTTTAGAAGCTATTAGTAATCAATTAAGTCTTATAGATTTAGGACATTTTGAAAGTGAAAGATATTTTTCTCAATGTTTAGCAAAGGACTTGAAAAATTTGCCACTACAAGTTATAATAACAGTTTCAAAAAATCCATTTCAATATTTTTAAGGAAAATAAATGAATAAATATCTTGAGCAATTAGTGTTATTATCAAAAATAGATCAAGAAATTGATAGTTATGAGCCTAAAATAGAAAGTATTCATAAGACTTTAAAAGATGCTGAATTGAAAATAGAAAATATTAATGCAGGTCTTGAAAAGATTGATGATGAAATTAAAGATATAGAAAATCAAAAAATTCAAAATAATGCACATATTGCAGAGTTTTTGGCAAAAATTAAAGAACTTTCTAAAAAGAGTGGGGCAGTAAAAACAGAAAAAGAAGCTAATGCTTTAAAAATTGAAGAGGATATTGCAAAAGAGCAGTTAGATGCAGCAAATGATGAAATTATAAGATTAGATAAAATTTTAGATAATAAAGAAATTTATAAAAAGGAACTTCAAGAAGAGAAGTTTAAGCAAGAAGAAAATATAAATGAAATTAGAGCAAATATTAAAGCTGAAATGGAAATTTTAGAAAAAGACCGTATGAGTATATATGATAAAAAAACTAAACTCATTAATGAGATGAATCAAAAGGTTTTAAGTTTTTATGAAAAAATTCGCAAATGGGCGAAAAATACTGCCATTGTTCCGGTAAAAAAACAAGCATGTTATGGATGTTTTATGAAAATTTATGATAAAACTTATTTATCTATTATTAAAGATGAAGAAATTGTAACATGCCCTCATTGTGGAAGAATTCTTTATAAAGCTCAAGAAGAATAAAGTTGGTCTTTTTTTACTATATTTTAGTATGGATAGCATTTTTATTTTGCTTTATTTTTCTTTTTTTATTTTCTTTTTTAAAGCCTAAATATAAGATGAGTTTAAAATCTCGTTTCTTTTTGTATCGAAATTATTATCAAGAAAAGGCTGATGTGCATTTTCATGTTTGTTCTTATGGGGAAGTTAAAAGTATTAAAGAATTAAGTTTAGAATTTGATTCAAGAATTACTACTATTACTCAAACAGGTTTTGAATGTGCAAAGCAATTTTGCACAAAAGTAAATTATCTTGTTTTTGAAAATTTCTTACCTTTTTGGTTAAAGCCTTGTAAAGTTTTAGTTATTTTTGAAGCAGAGTATTGGCTTATGCTTGTTTTTATGGCAAAATTATATCAAGCAAAAATTATTTTATTAAATGCAAGAATACCTGATAAATCTTATGAATCTTATAAAAAATTTTCATTTTTTTATAAAAAAATTTTTTCTTATATTGATGAAGTTTTTGCACAAAGTAATTTAGATAAAATAAGACTTGAAAATTTAGGTGCTCAAAATGTTCAAATTTTTAAAAATATTAAAGCAAACATAAGTATTAAAAATCATAAAAACTATTTAAAACCTAAAGAAAAATTAATAGTTTTTGCAAGTACTCATAAAGGTGAAGAAGAACTTTTGCTTGAAAATTTTCAATTAGAGGGAAATGAAAAACTTATTATTGCTCCACGTCATCCAGAACGTTTTAAAGAAGTTGAAGATTTACTTTTAAAAAAGAAATTAGATTTTGTAAAATTTACTTCTTTAAAAGATCAAAATCATTTTTTTTGTAAAAATGTTTTACTTTTAGATACTTTAGGTGAGCTTTTAAATTTTTATGCTATTTCTGATGTTGTTGTACTAGGAGGTTCTTTTATAGAGGGTATAGGCGGTCATAATCCTGTTGAAGTAGCATATTTTAATAATGTTTTAATAAGCGGGAAATTTATTCATAATCAAAAAGTTTTATTTGATGAAGTAGAGAATGTATATTTTTGCGAAGATTTAAAAACATTAAATAGGCAAATTCACCATGCAAATTTAAAAGCTAAAATTTTTAAGAAAAATGATTTAAAGCTTATTGTACAAACTATACAAGAAGGAATTGATGCAAGAAAAAGCTTATAAAATTTTAGCTTTGCAAGAAAAAATTTCGAATCGAGAAGCCAAAGATTTAATTGATAGGGGTTGTGTTTTTTCTCATGGAAAAAAAATTACTCTTGCAAGAGCTTTGATGAGTAATAAAACAAGATTTAATATAATAAAGATAAAAAATCCTCAAATTATTTTTGAAGATGAAAAAGTTCTTGCTATTAATAAGCCTTATGCTTATGTCAGTGAAGATTTAGAAAAAAGATTTAATGCTAAACTTTTAAATCGTTTAGATAAAGAAACTAGCGGTATAATTTTACTTTGCAAGGACGATAATTTTAGAAAACTTTGTATAGAAGAATTTAAGCAACATAGGGTATATAAAAGTTATATTGCTATTTTAGATGGAGTTTTAGCCGAAGAACTTGAGATTAATGAGCCAATTTTAACTATAAAAACTAAAGGCGGGGCATTAAGTAAAATTTCTAAAGATGGTTTAAGTGCTTTAAGTTTAGTTAGACCTATATTAATACAATCAAAAAAAACTTTAGCAAAAATTATAATTAAAACAGGTAGAACGCATCAAATTAGAGTGCATACACAATTTGTAAAACATGGTGTTGTGGGCGATGAAAAATATGCAAAAATTTCAAGCGATAGAATGTACTTACATAGCTATGAATTGAAAATATTGACTTATTCTTTTAAAGCAAATTTAGATAATGATTTTACAAAATTTGGTTTTGAAATAAAAAATTTAGATTTTTAAAGCCATTTAAGAAAAAATTTTGTATAATGCAAGATTTGATTAATAAATTTATAGAAAGGTGATAAAGTGTTTGAATTACTTAGTGAATCTTTTAAGTCAGCAATAAATAAAATTCGTTTTATTGATGATGCAAAGGCGCTTAAAAATGCTTTAGAAACCTTAAAAAAAGCTTTATTGAAAGCAGATGTCCATCATAAAGTTACAAAAGAACTTGTAGTTTTAATAGAAGAAGATCTTAAAAAAAATGGTATAGGACAAAAACAGTTTTTAGATGCTATTAAAACAAATTTAGAAAATATTTTAAATGTTAAGAATAAAAATCAAGGTTTTGTATTTGCTTCTAAACCACCAACAGTAGTTTTAATGGCTGGTTTACAAGGTGGTGGTAAAACAACAAGTACTATTAAACTTGCAAATTATCTTAAGTTACGCGGTAAAAAAGTTTTAGTTGCAGCTTGCGATTTGCAACGTTTAGCAGCTGTAGAACAACTTAGGCAACTTTGCAAGGTAAATGAAATTGAGCTTTTTTTTATAGAAAATGAAAAAAATCCTCTTAAAGTTGCTACTCAGGCTTTAGAGAAGGCTAAAAATTCTATGGTAGATGTTTTACTTGTAGATACTGCAGGACGTTTAGCAATAGATGAAATTTTAATGGATGAATTAAAAGCAATAAAAAATATTTTAAAGCCTGATGAAATTTTTTATGTTGCAGATGCTATGAGTGGACAAGATGGAGTAAAAACTGCAATAAATTTTCATGAATCTTTAGATATTAGCGGGGTTATTTTATCTAAATTTGATGCAGATACCAAAGGTGGCGTAGCTTTGGGTATAGCAAAACAAGTAGGCATTCCTTTAAGATTTATTGGTGTTGGAGAGAAGGTAGCAGATTTAGAAGTTTTTATACCTAATCGTATCGTAAGCCGTATTATGGGTGAAGGAGATTTACTTACTTTAGCTGAAAAAACTGCTGCAGTAATTGATGAAAAAGAAGCTAAAAAATTAAATCAAAAAATTAAAAAAGGTGAATTTAATTTTAATGATTTTCTTGATCAAATGGAAAGTATAAAAAAATTAGGTAGTATAAAATCTTTGATTGGTATGATACCAGGACTTAATACGATGTCTAATGCATTAAAAGATATAGATTTAGATAATTCTAAAGAAATTATACACATTAAGGCTATGATTTCTTCAATGACTTCTAAAGAAAGAGAAAATCCTGATTTATTAAATAATTCAAGAAAACGTCGTATTGCTCAAGGGGCTGGACTTTCACAAATGGAAGTTAACCGTTTTTTAAAACAGTTTAATAATGCTGCAAAACTTGCAAAAAGATTTTCAGGAAAAAAAGGAATGGAAAATTTAACTCAAATGATGAGTCAAGCTAGAAGACAATTTTAAAAAAGTTTATTTATAAATATTGCTTAGTATTTATAAATAAACTTTGAAATTTAAGGAGTATAAATGACAGTTATTAGACTTACAAGAATGGGCAGAACAAAAAGACCATTTTATCGTATAGTAGTTACTGATAGTAGAAAACGCCGTGATGGTGGCTGGATTGAGAGTATTGGATACTATAATCCTATGGTAGAACCTGAGTTAATTAAAGTAGATATAGAACGTTTAAATTACTGGAAAAGTGTTGGTGCAAAACTTAGTGATAAAGTCGCTTCTATTACTAGTAAATAATTATGGTAGAAAATTTTCTTAAAGAATATGCAAAATTAATTGCAGATTATCCTGAGCAAATTGATATTCAAAAATTAGAATTAAGTGAAAATTTTTTTGAAATTATTCTTTTTGCGCATAAAGTTGATACAGGTAAACTTATTGGTAAAAATGGAAAAATGATTAATGCTATTAAGACAGTAATTTCTGCTTATAAAAGCAAGGAAGTAAATACTTATAGAGTAACGGTAAAAGCACTTGAGTGAAAAAGATTTTGTTCAAGTTGCCAAACTTGGTAAAACTGTTGGTCTTAAAGGGTATATAAAATTATACAATCTTAGTGATTTTTCTTCTCAGTTTAAAAAAGATGCTTCTTTTTTTATTGAAAATGGTAAAAAAATTTTAAAAATTAAACATTATAATGCAAATAATTCTACTGTTTTGTTTCAAAATTATGAAGATATTCAAAAAGCTAAAGAATTGATCAATATGATTCTTTTTCAAAGTATAGAACAAAGTAGACAAACTTGTAAATTAAAAAAGGACGAATTTTTTTATTTTGATATTTTAGAATGTGAAGTTTTTGATGAGCATATAAAATTAGGAAAGGTGATTAATATTTTAGAAATAGGAACTTCTTATTTACTTGAAGTGCAAAGTGATGAAAAATGGGTAGAAAAAAAATATTCTCAAAAATTTTTTATTCCTTATTTAAATAAATTTATAAAAAGTGTAAATATACAAAAACGTGAGATTTTTTGTACTAAAGATGCTTTTTTAATTTTAGAAAACTCATGAAATTTACATTTATTTCTTTATTTCCTCAATTAATTGAATTTTATTTTAAAGATTCTATACTTTTAAAAGCACAAGAAAAAGGATTGTTTCAAACGTATTTTGTCAATCCAAGAGATTTTTCTAAAAATTCTTATCATAAGGTCGATGATTATAAAATAGGTGGTGGTGCAGGACTTTTAATTCAAGTTGAACCTTTATGTGAAGTTTTGCAAAATATTAAAATGAAAGAAAAAAATTCTCATTTTATATTTTTAACTCCTAGTGGAAAAACTTTTAATCAAAAAGATGCTAAGCGTTTGAGTATAAAAAAAAATATAGTTTTTATATGTGGACGTTATGAAGGTGTAGATGAAAGAGTACTTGAATTATATGCTAATGAGGTTTTTAGTATAGGAGATTTTATTTTAACAGGAGGAGAATTGCCAGCCCTTGTTATGTGTGATGCAATTTTAAGAAATGTAAAAGGGGTTTTAGGCAATATACAAAGTTTAGAGGAAGAAAGTTTTGAAAATGCTTTGCTTGAAGCACCTTCTTTTGCAAAACCTTTTATTTTTGAAAAAGGAAATAAAAAAATTTCAGCTCCTTCAGAGTTTTTAAAGGGTAATCACGCTAGAATTGCAAGTTTAAAAACTACTTTAGCGTCTTGCAAAACAAAATTTTTTCGTCCAGATTTATTTTTAGAGCATGAACGCAAAAAATGAGGAAATTTTATGAAAAATAAATATATAGAGCAATTTGAAGCAAAACAAATTCAAGATAAGAATATTCCAGATTTTCGTGCTGGAGACACTTTAAAGCTTGCAATTCGCATTAAAGAGGGCGATAAAACAAGAATTCAAAATTTTGAAGGTATTTGTATTGCTAGAAGAGGCAATGGTGTAGGTGAAACTTTTATTGTTCGTAAAATGGGTGCTAATAATGTTGGTGTTGAGAGAATTTTCCCTATTTATAGTGAAAGTTTAGAAAGTATTAGTGTTTTGCGTCGTGGTCGTGTACGTCGTGCTAGATTGTTTTATTTAAGAGATAGACGCGGTAAAGCAGCCCGTATTAAAGAACTTAAAAAATAATTATATTTCATTTGTGAAATTAAAATTAGTTCATAATTTTTATTATTTGATTAAAATTATTAATTATATTCTTGTATAATATTTATAAACAATATTATACAAGGGAAAAGAATGTTTTTTATTCAAAAAAATTGGTTATTGCTAACTTTGTTAAGACTTTTAAATTTTAATAAATATCAATTAATTGCTTATTATATTATATTATTTAAAGAATTTATTTTTAAAATTACAGTTCAATTTTATTATGCTTTAGATAAAAACAATATCAGACAAAATATAAAAAAGATATATAACATTTTTTATATTAAAAAAAATAGAAATAAATTATCTATATTTAAAAAAGTTAAATTTTGTATTGAAACTTGTTTTACTTCTTTGAAGATAAATACCCAATGTTTTGAAAATTCAAAAAATTGTTATAGCTTAATACAACTAAGACCTTGTATTGTTTTAGTTTATAAAAATTATCTGATAGAATGGAATAAATGATTATGATGTGGACAAAAAATTCTTGGAAAAATTATCCTATAAAACAACAACCTGTATATCCAAATCAAGAGGAATTGAATAAAGTTTTATCTAGACTTGAAAAACTTCCTCCTCTTGTTTTTGCTGGAGAGGTTAGAGATTTGCAAAATGTTTTAGCTAAGGTTGCGCGTAAAGAAGCTTTTTTACTTCAAGGTGGAGATTGTGCTGAAAGTTTTGAAAATTTTGGAGCTATAAATATTCGCGATATGTTTAAAATTTTACTTCAAATGGCTATAGTTCTTACTTTTGCTAGTGGATGTCCTGTGGTGAAGATTGGTCGTATTGCTGGGCAATTTGCTAAGCCAAGAAGCGATGATTTTGAGGAATTAAATGGGGTTAAACTTCCTAGTTATCGTGGGGATATTATTAATGGTTTTGATTTTAATGAGGCGGCAAGAATTCCTGATCCTAAAAGAATGCTTGAAGCTTATTATCAAAGTGCAACGACTTTAAATTTATTGCGTGGTTTTGCTAAGGGAGGTTTAGCAGACTTGCATGAGGTGCATCGCTGGAATTTAGGTTTTTTGAAAAAAAATGAACTTCATAAACAATATGCTGATATTAGTGAAAAAATTTCTCAAGCTTTAGCTTTTATGGAGGCATGCGGAATTAATACAAATAATACTCCTAGTTTAAAAGAAGTAAGCGTTTATACTTCTCATGAGGCTTTATTATTACCTTATGAACAAGCTTTAACTAGAGTTGATAGTTTAAGTGGGGAAATTTATGATTGTTCAGCACATATGTTGTGGATAGGTGAAAGAACCAGGGGTATTAATGAAGCACATGTGCATTTTTTAAGTGGTGTTAAAAATCCTTTAGGAGTTAAAATAGGTCCAAATGCCAAGGCAGAGGAGGTTATAGCTTTAGCTCATGCTTTAAATCCAAATAATGAAGAAGGCAGGTTAAATATTATTATTCGTATGGGTGCGCATAATATTGCTAAAAATTTACCACAGATTTTTTCTAAACTTAAAAGTGAAGGTTTAAATTTGATTTATAGTATCGATCCTATGCATGGTAATACTGTAAAAGCTGGAAATTTTAAAACACGTGAATTTGATAATATTATGGAAGAAGTAAGAACATTTTTTGAACTTGCTAAAAGTGAAGGTATTTACGCAGGAGGGGTGCATCTTGAAATGACAGGACAAGATGTTACTGAATGCACAGGTGGAGCAAGTAATGTGACAACTCAAACTTTAAAGCAACGTTATGAAACCCAATGTGATCCAAGATTAAATGCTGATCAAGCATTAGAACTAGCGTTTTTAATAGCTGATTTAGTAAAAAAGGCTAGAAAATGAAGCTTTATGGAATAAAAAATTGCAATTCTGTAAAAAAAGCTATAGATTTTTTGCATGAGAAAGATTTAGATTTTGAATTTTTAGATATTAAAAAGATTGGTCAAGAAATTTTATCTTTATGGCTTAAGCAAAAGTCTTTTGAAGAGTTAATTAATAGTGCAGGTTTGACAGCTAAAAAACTTGGATTAAATAAGGAAAAAATTAAAAATTTAAATAATAAAGAACTTGAAAAAATAATTTTAGATAATCCAAGTTGTATTAAACGTCCTGTTATTGAATATGAGAAAAAAATTTATATTGGTAAAGAATATGAAGTAATTTTATAATAGAGTGTATTTTACACTCTATTATTTATAAGTTGTATAATTTCATTCTCATAAGGAAATCTTTGACTTTCACAGTTTATTAACTGTCTTTTGGAAAAGACAATATCTCCATTTACTTCAACGATGAAATCTCCTTTTTTGCCAATTTCAAATTCTATTGTTATATCTTTAAAATTATTTTGTAATTCTTCTGCAACCCTTGCAGCTTGTGGATAATAATTTCAAATATTGCAATAAGTAATTTTTATTTTCATTTTGTTCTTTAATTTTAATTTTTTAAGATGATATCTTAAGTGATCTATTATAATGCATTTTGAGTAAATTTTTCCATTTATATTAAAAAATCAATTCAATTTTATTATTAATTTCTTTCAAATTCAGCCATAACAATTTATAATTTTTAAAAATATTAGTTTTGGAAAAATAAAGGAAAAAAATGAGTCAATTTACCCATTTACATTTACATACAGAATATTCTTTGCTTGATGGGGCGAATAAAATTAAAGAACTAGCAATGACTTTAAAAAAACAAGGTGCGACAAGTGTAGCTATGACAGATCATGGCAATATGTTTGGAGCAATTGATTTTTATCAGACTATGAAAGCGCAAGGTTTGAAACCTATTATTGGTTTAGAAGCTTATTTGCATAATCATGATCAATTAAATGATAAAAGTTCACGTCAACGTTTTCATTTGTGTTTATATGCTAAAGATGAAATAGGCTATCAAAATTTAATGTATTTGAGTTCTCAAAGTTATATTAAAGGTTTATATTATTATCCGCGTATTAATAAAAAACTTTTAAAAGAATATAGTCAAGGTTTGATTTGTTCTTCAGCTTGTTTACAAGGTGAAATTAATTGGCATTTAAATACTTATAGTCAAAGAAATTTGCGTTTTGGTGCAAAGGGTTATGAAGCAGCAAAAGAAGCAGCTTTGTGGTATCAAGATGTTTTTGGAGAAGATTTTTATTTAGAAATTATGCGTCATGGTATTAATGATCAAAGAATGATAGATGATGATATTATAAGACTCTCTAAAGAATTAAATATTAAAATTATTGCTACAAATGATACGCATTATACTTTTAAAGAAAGAGCTGCTGCACATGAAGTTTTTATGTGTATTGCTATGGGTAAAAAATTAAATGATCCTGATAGAATACGTCATAGTGTGCATGAATTTTATGTTAAAAGCCCTGCTCAAATGAGTGAAATTTTTGCAGATATACCAGAAGCTATAGAAAATACTCAAGAAATAGCTAATAAATGTAATCTTGAATTAAATTTAGGTAATCCAACACCACCTAATTTTAAATTTACAAAAGAATATGCCAAAAAATATAATATTTCTTTGCCAGAAGAAACTAAAGATTTTAGTTTTGAAAATGATGATATGGTTTTTGAGAAACTTTGCAAAATAGGGCTTGAGGAAAGATTGAAATTTATTGATGTTGGTAAACATGATGAATATAAGCAAAGACTTGAAACTGAGATTGATATTATTAAAAATATGAAATTTTCAGGTTATATGCTTATTGTTCATGATTTCATTAAAGTGGCCAAAGATAGAGGTATTCCTGTAGGACCTGGGAGGGGTTCAGCAGCAGGTAGTTTAGTTTCTTATTGCTTAAGAATTACAGATTTAGATCCTATTCCTTATAGTTTGCTTTTTGAACGTTTTTTAAATCCTGAACGTGTAAGTATGCCTGATATTGATGTTGATTTTTGCCAAGATAGACGTGCTGAAGTAATTGATTATGTTATTGATAAATACGGAGCAGATAAAGTTGCGCAAGTTATTACTTTTGGTAAGCTTTTAGCTAAAGGTGTGATACGGGATGTGGCTAGGGTTTGTGATATGAGTATTCAAGATGCTGATGAACTTGCTAAACTTGTGCCTGAAGAACTTAAAATTACTTTAGATACAGCTTATGAAAGAGAGCCAAAAATTAAAGAATTTATTAATCGTCATCCTAAAGGATCTGAAGTTTGGGAGTATGCAAAAGCATTAGAAGGTTTAAATCGTAATGCAGGTATGCATGCAGCAGGTGTAGTAATTTCTAATGAAAGTTTATGGAAAAAAACTCCCCTTTTTAGGCAAAGTAAAAATGATGAAAAGCATTTGGTGACTCAGTATTCTAAGGATCATTTAGAAGATGTGGATTTAATCAAATTTGACTTTTTAGGACTTAAGACTTTAACAGTAATTAATAATGCTATGAAGCTTATTAAAAAACGTTACAATAAAGATATTATTTGGGAAACTATTGATGTTAATGATGCTAACGTTTATAAGACTATACAAAGTGGCAATACTTTAGGAATCTTTCAAATTGAATCAGATGGTATGCAAAGTTTAAATGCACGATTAAAACCAGAGCGTTTTGAAGATATTATTGCGGTTTTAGCACTTTATCGTCCAGGCCCTATGGAATCAGGAATGCTTGATGATTTTATTGATAGAAAACATGGTATAAAAAATATAGAATACCCTTTTGATAGTTTAAAAAAAGTTTTAGAACCAACTTATGGAGTAATTGTTTATCAAGAACAAGTTATGCAAATTGTTCAAATTATAGGTGGTTTTTCTTTAGGAGGTGCTGACGTAGTACGTCGTGCTATGGGTAAAAAAGATCCTGAAAAGATGAAAAAACTTAAAAGTGAATTTGCTGACGGGGCTCAAAAGCAAGGTTATGATAGAAGTAAGGCTGAAGATTTATGGGAGTTAATTGTTAAATTTGCTGGATATGGTTTTAATAAATCTCATTCTGCTGCTTATGCACTTATTACTTTCCAAACAGCTTATTTAAAAACTTATTATCCTAGTGAATTTATGGCTGCTCTTTTAACGAGTGAAGAAAATAATGTAGATAAGATTGCAGTTTATATTGATGAAATGAAAAAAATGAATATTAAGCTTTTACCTCCATCGATCAATAAGGCTATGCGTGAGTTTAGTGCTTTAGAGCAAGATGGCAAAGATGCTATTTTATATGGTTTAGGAGCTATTAAAAGTGTAGGAATTCCAGCGGTTGAAAATTTGCTTGAAGCAAGAGAAAATGGAGAATTTAAAGATATTAATGATTTTTTGGGTAAGATAGATCCAACGAAAATTAATCGTAGGACTTTGGAAAGCTTTATTAAAGCAGGATCATTTGATGAGTTTGGTTTTACTCGAAAAACTTTATTTAATAACATGGATAATCTTAGTGAAGCATCGCGTAAAATGGCAGAGTTGAGAAAAAATGCAGCAAATTCTCTTTTTGATCAAGATGATTTAACTTCAGGAATTCAAGTAGATTTTGTCTCTAAAGATGAGGAATTTGAGTTAATGGAAAAATTAGCTTATGAGAAGGAAATTTTAGGAATTTATGTTTCAGGTCATCCATTGGATAGATTTTATGAGCAAATTAATGCTATAGATTATATAAAAAGTTTAGATTTTGAGAATTTAAAAAATAATGGGGAAATTTTAAGTATAGGAAAAATTGAAGATTTTAAATCTATGATGAGTAAAAATAATAAACGTTATGGAAGAATTGAAATTTTAGATTATTATTCTTCTTTTGATGCTATTGTTTTTGAATCCAATGTCGAAGAAATAGAAAATATTTTTAAAGATGAGAAGCTAAGGAATTATGCTTATGGTTTTATTTTAAGTTTTAAAACGCAAGGAGGTGAAAAGCCAAGCTTTTTTTTAAGAGCTATTAAAAAATTAGAAGACCTTGAAAATGGAGAAATTAAAGCTATAAAAAAAATGAGCATGAAAAAAGAATTAAAAAATAAAGACAATCAATTTATCGCAGATCCAAAAGAATTTGAAAAAAATATTATAGAATTAGATCTTAGTCGTTTAAATAGAGAATTGATATATGAAATTCATGAGATTGCTAGAAATGCACATAATCCTAATGAAAAAAACAATAAAAAGCTTGTTTTAAAAGTTATTAGTGCAGGTTCTTGTTTATTATATCATACTGATTTTGTTATTTCTGATAGTGTGGGAAAAGAAATTGCTAGTAAGTATGCTTAAAATATTTTTTATTTAAATTGATCAAATAAAATTTTTCCAAGTCTTATCATATTAGAACCACATTGTATAGCGAGTTTAAAATCACTGCTCATCCCCATTGAGCAAATTTTAGCTCCGTATTTTTGCAATTTTTCATAAATGTTAAAAGTATGTTCAAAACTTTTAATAATTTCATATGTATTTTTACTATGGCTTCCTATGCTCATTACGCCACAAAGATTTAAATTAGGGCATTCTTCTTGAATCTTTAAGTATTCTTCAATAGCAATATCAGGATTTAAACCGCTTTTACTGTATTCATTAGCGCTATTAATTTCTAATAAGGTATCCAGTTTATAATTAAGTCTTTTATTTACAGCTTGGGCTATTTTTATTCCATTGCAAGAGTGCCACAAAATAGGTTTTTGTTTTATAAGTAAGTTAATTTTATTACTTTGTAAAGTTCCTATAAAATGCCATTTTATATTTAAATTTTTATTATCAAGAATATATTTTTTTTGAGCTAAGGCTTGCACTTGATTTTCCCCAAATTCTACAATACCTTGTGTATAGATTTTTTCTATAATATTTGCATCAACATATTTGCTTGCAGCAATTAATCGAATATTTTTTGTTTGTTCTAAAATTTGTTGTACGGTCATTTTAAAAGTCCTTTATTTTTTATATTTAATATATTTGTTTTATTTATATTAAGATTATTATAGCCTATTGTATTTGTAATTTAAGTATTTATTTTAAATTTTATTGTTCGAATTTTAGATGCATTGTATTTAATATATCTTGTAAAATATTTGTAATATTATAGATTGTTATATTGTAATAATACGGATTTATCAATTGTTTTATAGCATTAAAAGGAAATTTTATTTGTTAAATTAGCAGGATTGATTGTTTTTGAAGTATCAATGGTATTTTTTCTAAAATATTTTATTAAGGGTATAATGTAAATAGGTTTTTTATTTGTATACCCTTAAAGATTTCTTAAATATTTATTGAGTATTTTTTATATTTTTAAAGTTTAAAAAATATAAAAAAACTTGCATAATTAAAATGATTTTTATAACAGTTTCGCTTGCATTATGTATACTTATAAATTTTTGTTCATTTATAATTTGTTCTCCTAAATTTTGAAAGTCAATGATGGTATAAGTGAAATAAAAAACAAATATTAAGCTTAAAATTAAAATAAGTATACTTAGCATGAGTTTTGAAAATTTTATATAAAATGGAAAATCATTTTTTATATAAGAATAAAGTTCAAACAAAAAATGAATAGTTGAAATGATAATCAATGAATATCCCATTTTGACAAAGATTTGAGTCATGATTAAACCACTTTGATAATGATTTAAAATTCCTTCTCCTATAAATTTTTGTGGATAAAAAATTGCTGGTGCAACAACTATACCAAGTATTATTTCTATCCCTACCATAGCAGCAAGTAAAAATAAATTAATAGCTTTCAATATTTTTTCCTTTTTTTAATTTTTATCATAACATATTATTTTAGTTTTTGAGCCACAAAAGCGCGATAATAACCTTGTTCATCTTTAAAAAATTCAGCTTTAAATTGATGTTGATCTAAAATTTTTTTTAAAATTTCTTTTTGATCATAACCAAATTCACATGCTAAAAACTGTGCTTTTCTATTTATAGAAAAATTAATAATTTGTTCTAAAATTTCATACCCTTTCTCTCCGCCAAACAAAGCTTCTTTGGGTTCTTGTTGTACCCAAATATCTACAGGATATGATGTTTGAATATAAGGAGGATTTGAAAAAATGAAATCATAATTTTGTTTTATTTGTTTAAAATCGCAAAGTTTGAAATCAATTAAATGATCAACTTGATGTATTTTAGCATTTTCTAATGCTAATTTTAAAGCTTTGGGGTTAATATCGCATGCCGTGATGTGAATCCCAAGTTCTTTGGCTAAAACTATACTTAAAATTCCACTTCCAAATCCTATTTCTAATATATTATTAAAAGTGTGTATTTGACATAATTTTAAAATTTCAAAAAGTAAAATTTGACTATCATAGCGAGGTATTAATACACCTTTTTTTATTTTAAATTCCAAACCATAAAAGTCTGTTTTTTCAAAAATATATTCAAAAGGTTCTCCAAGTTTAAATCTTTCAATCAGTTTAAAATAAGCTTGAAAATCAAATTTTAAATCTTGATTTAAAAAAAGCCAAGCTTTATCTTTTTGCAAATATTCGCAAAGTATAAACACTGCTTCATTTTCGTATTCTTTGAGCATGGCTTTGGCTTTTATAAGAGCATTTTTTATGGTCAAGTAAGAGCCTTAAGTCTATCGCTAATGCTTGGATGTGTAAGATAGAAAAAAGTATATATTTTACTTGTTTTAATAAAAGCTTTATTTTCTTTTGCTAGGCTTATAAGTGCATTTTTCATATCTTCCTTGCTGGTCATTTTAGCGCCATGTCTATCAGCTGCGTATTCATTTTTTCTGCTTAAAGCATTAAGTATAGGAGAAATAAAAAAACTAAAGATATTAGAAAAAATAAATAAAAGAGCAAATACTCCGCTTTTAACACCTTCTAAATGACTTTCTAAATAAACAAATTCAGGTAAATGAGCAAAAACAAAAAAAAGTAAAAATATAGTAAGTGCACTATTGAATAAAGTTTTAATAATATCTTTATGAACAAAATGTCCAAGTTCGTGAGCTAAAACAGCCAAAAGTTCTTTTTCATTTAAAGCTTGCAAGAGTGTATCAAAAAGTACAACTCTTTTGCTTTTAAAAAGTCCTCCAAAATAAGCATTTAAACGTTTATCTCTTTTGCTTGCATCCATAATATAAATTCCATTAGCATTAAATCCACATTGTTGCATTAGTTTATTTATTTTATTAAGCAAGTTTTCATCATCAAGTTTTTGCATTTTATTAAAAATAGGTGTAATCAAAGTAGGATAAATAAGATTGATAATAACAATAATACTAAAACTAAAAATGAATGCTCCAATCCACCATAAATTACCAAAAAAATCATAGCAAAAAAGCAAAGCATATAAGATTAAAAATCCAAAAATTAAAGTTAAAACAAGGTTTTTAAGTGAATCTTTAATAAAAAGTTTTATGGTCATATTTGAAAAACCATGGGCTTTATCTTTAATAAAACTTTCATAGATATTTAAAGGTAGATTTAAAATACTTGTAAGAATTAAAAAAGTAAGCAAAAATAAAGTGTTTTCAAGGAGGGAGTTAGTGGAAATAAATAATTCTTTAAGATAAAAAAATCCAAATCCTATCCATGCAATATTGACTATTAAGGTGTAAAAATTTGAAAAAAGTTTAAATTTTTCATTTTCTATGGCAATATTTGCTGCTTGTTTATAATCTTTCTCGTTTAATATTTGTGCTTTTTCTTGTTTTTCTTTTTCTAAAAAATGAATTTGATTATAAGAAATCCAAGATACAAGTGCTGTGTAAAGACATAAGATTGCAATTAAAGTCATATAATTTCCTTATTAATATTTTTTGTCAATTCTAGCTTAGAAATGATGAAATAAAGTTAATAATTACATAAATTAAAAAATAATTTTCTTTTCAGTAATTTTAAGGTATATTTTGTGATAAAAGGATGAAAAATGTTTTTTTAAAAAAGAATACCTATAAACAAAACAACTTATCTAATTATAGCCAAACTATGTTAGATTATAGATTGTATGAATTTAAAAATAAAATTAAAAAATAAGCAAAGAGGAAGCATCAGCCTATTTACTTGCTAAGTAATTAAGTAAGCTTATTAAGGCTGATAAATTTTAATTTATTTTTTCTTAGGGCGAAAAACTTTGATGATTTCACTATTTTCTTGTATATAAGATCCGCCTATTAAGTCTATACAATAAGGTATTGCTCCAAAAATAGGTTCTAAGCATTCTTTTATAGCTTTAGGATTTCCTGGTAGATTGATAATTAAAGATTGCTTACGAATTCCTGCTGTTTGTCTTGAAAGTATAGCTGTGCTAATAAATTTCAAACTTTCTAAACGCATTAATTCTCCAAAACCAGGCATGAGTTTTTCGCATACGGCTTGTGTAGCTTCTGGGGTTAAATCTCTAGGTGATGGACCTGTTCCTCCGCTTGTAATGATAAGATCGCATTTCTTTTCATCTGATAAGTAAAGTAGTTTTTCAACGATTAAATCATATTCATCGGGTATTAATTCTTTATGATAAAGTATTTCATTTTTAATGTAAGAATTTAAAACCCTTTCTATTTCAGAAGTAGCCTTATCTTCATATATTCCATTGCTTGCTCTATCGCTAAGTGTTAAAATTCCTATTTTAATTATATCCATTTTTTCTCCTTAAATGTTTTATAACCAACCTTTCTTTTTAAAAAAAATAACAGGTAGTATTATGGAGATAATCATAACACCAAGTACTACAGGATAAGCATAATGTAATTCAAGTTCGGGTATAAATTTAAAATTCATTCCATAGACAGTGCCGATTAAAGTAGGTGGCATCATGGCAACAGTTGCGACAGTGAAAAGTTTAATAATTTTATTTTGTTCTATATTTATCTGACTTGCTAAAATAGTTTGTATATTATCTAAAATATTAAGCTGAGAAACACTAAATTCTACTAAAGAATTTAAATCTTTTAATACTATGGTTAAATTTTGTTTAATATCTTTATCAATTTTATCACTTTTTAATAAAGAGGTCATGGTTCTGCGTTTATCAAATAAAGAATCTCTAACTCGCATATTAAGTTCTTGTAAACTTGAAATATCTTTTAACATCGTATCATAATTATATTCGTCTTTTTTTTCTAATACACTTGTTCTTAATCGTCTTGCTTCTTTATCTATCCATTCAAGCAAATCCGCATCTTTTTCTACTCGTACTTCGAACATTTTATCAATAATATCAAAACCGTCTTCAAAATTTTTTGGGCTTGCAAGTATTCTAGCTTGGATTTCTTCAAAGGTATTAAATTCGTTATATCTTATGGTAAATAATATATTTTTTGCTGTAGCAAAGGTGATAATTTCAGAATAAAGTTTAATAGAATTTTCATTAAGATCTTTAATTAAAAAATGAGCATTGATGGTTATAGTTAAATTATCTTCCCAATATTTTGCACTTAGTTCAATTTCTTCTCTTTCTTCTTTTGTTGGAAATTCAAGATCAAATTCATTTGATATAAAAGCAATTTCAGTTGCACTTGGATGAAGTAGATCTATCCATAAAATATTTTGCGGTAATTCTTGGCTATCAAGATTAAAATTGATTTTTTGCACTAAAGCATTTTTGGTTTTAACATAAATATAAAGCATGTTTATTCCTTGTTTTAACTTTAAGATTATACCTTGATTTGCTAAAAAATAGCTTGTATCTAAAATGTTTCCAAAACTTATTAAATTTCTAAAATATTCTTAAAATAAGGAGTTTAATATGAAAGGAAATATTTTTTTTAATTTAAGTATTATGGTTTTATTGTTTTCAAATTTATATAGCATTGATGCAAATTTAGTTCAAGCCGCACAAGAAGAAGGTAGAGTAAATTCTTTAGCTATGCCTGATACTTGGGCAAATTGGAAAGATACTTGGGAGGATCTTGAAAGAATTTATGGTATTAAACATAGTGATACAGATATGAGTTCAGCTCAAGAGCTTGCTAAATTTAAAGCCGAGAAAAAGAATGCTAGTGCTGATATAGGAGATATAGGGATTTCTTTTGCAGACATTGCTTTTAAACAAGGGTTAACTCAGGCTTTTAAAACAAGTTATTGGGATGAAATTCCTTCTTGGGCAAAAGATCAAGAAGGACATTGGATTTTAGCTTATACTGGTACTATTGCTTTTATTGTTAATAAAGAAGTAGTTAAACATATACCTAAAACTTGGAAAGATTTGCTTAAGGGAAATTATAAAATAACACTAGGAGATGTAAGCTCGGCAGCTCAAGCAGTAAATGCGGTTTTAGCGGCAAATTATGCTTTAGGTGGTGATGAAAAAGATCTTAGTTTGGCTTTAGAATTTTTTAATATTTTGGCTAAACAAGGAAGACTTGTTAATAATGATGTTAGTATAGCAAATCTTGAAAAAGGAGAAATTGAAGTAGGTTTAGTTTGGGATTTTAACGCTTTATCTTATAGAGATAAAGTAGGTAAGGAGCGTTATGAAGTTTTAATTCCTGGTGATGGCAGTGTTATTTCAGGTTATACAACTATTATTAATAAATATGCAAAACATCCAAATGCAGCTAAATTAGCTCGCGAATTTATACTTTCTGATAAAGGGCAAATTAATCTAGCTAAGGGTTATGCAAGACCTATAAGAATTGATTATATTATCTTGCCAGATGATATACAAGTTAAGCTTTTGCCAAGTGAACAATATAAAAATGCAAGAGTAATTAAAGATCAAAAAGCATGGGAAAAAAGTGCTAAATCATTACCACGACTTTGGCAAGAAAAAGTTATAGTGGATATGAAATAAAGGAAGATAAATGAAAAAGGTTATTTTAATAAGTGCTATGTTTTATAATATTTTATTTGGAGTTGAAAAATATCAAGCAAATTTAGCAGGACATATTGTTATAGATTCAAAAACTATGGTTGAAATTCCTAATGATGCTCCTGAGTTTTTCAAAACTTATGGAAAATTTTCAAATTTTACAAGAGAAGAAAAAATCGGTACTTTTAAATCCAAAGGCAATAGAGAAACAGATTTTTATTTGCCTTTGAAAAATCAACCCATACAAGGACATAGCGGGATAAAATATATTCCTAATGAAGGTGTTTACTGGGTGCTTAGTGACAATGGTTTGGGTAAAAAACATAATTCTTATGATGCTATGCTTTATGTTCATAAATTTAAATTTGATTTTGAAAATTCAAAATATGAACTTTTAAAAACAGTTTTTTTAAGGATGGTGATAAAAAATATCCTTATCCCATAAGTTCTGAAACAAGCAAAGAAAGATATTTAAGTGGAGCTGATTTTGATTTAGAGAGCATACAAATTATTAATGAAGAATTTTACATAGGTGATGAATTTGGTCCTTATTTGCTTCATTTTGATAAAAATGGGAATTTGAAAGAAGTTTTTGATGTATATGTGGAAGGTAAAAAACTTATTTCTCCTGATAATCCAAGTTTAAAATTGAATGATAAACCTAATGGAGAAAATCCAAAATTTAATGTTAAGCGTTCTAAAGGTTTCGAAGCTATGGCAAGTTCTAAAGATTATTCTAAGCTTTATTTGCTTTTAGAAGGAAGTATTTATGATAACAATGTTTATGAAAATGAAAAGGGTAGAGAATTTTTAAGAATTATAGAATTTGATCTTAAGGCAAAAAAGTTTACAGGTAAAAATTATAAATATTTTTTAGAAAATAATAATCACTCTATAGGTGATTTTAATATGATAGATGATAAATACGGCATTATTATAGAAAGAGATCAAAAAGAAGGTATTAGTAACAAGGCTTGTAAAGAAAACAATATTAAGAATTGTTTTAATAAAATAGCCGAATTTAAAAGAATTTATAAGGTTGAATTAGATGATAAGAATCATGAAGCTCGAAAAATTTCTTATATAGATCTTTTGGATATTAAAGATAAAAATAAAATTTCTAAGAAGCCTTTAGTAAATGATAAATTTGTTTTCCCATTTGAAACGATAGAAGGAGTGGATGTAGTGGATAATGCTCATATTGTAGTGGAAAATGACAATAATTTTCCTTATTCTTCAAGTAGAGAGCCTAATAAAACCGATGATAATGAATTTATTTTACTTGAAGTTAAAGATTTTCTAAGGAGTAAGTAATGTCAAAAGTGATTTTGGTTGTGCTTGATGGTTTAAATTTTATCAGTGCTAAATTTAATATGGGATATTTAAATGCTCTTTGTAAAGAGGATAAGGGTCAGCTTTATGCTTCCTAGCATATCTCGGCCCTTGTATGAATGTTTATTAACAGGAATTAAACCTGTTTTAAGTGGTATTGTAAATAATGAGCTTAGTTTTTCAAAACAAATTAGTATTTTTGATCTTTGTAAAAATCAGGGTTTAAAAGCAGGATCCGCGGCTTATTATTGGATTTTTGAACTTTATAATAAAAAACAATTTCAAGCTTGTTTACATCGTCACGTAGAAGATGAAAATTTAATTTTACCTTATGGACATTTTTATTATGAAGATGATTATTTAGATTCCCATTTATTTGCTGATGGAGAGCATTTAAGAAAAAAATATAATTTGGATTTTACTCTTATACATACTATGAATATAGATGATGCAGGTCATAAATTTGGATCGTATTCTAATGAGTATATTAATAAAATAAAAAAAGCAGATTATATTATTTCTCAATACTTACCTTTTTGGTTGGAACAAAATATCAATGTTGTTATAACAAGTGATCATGGAATGGGAGTTGGTAAAAGTCATGGTGGTTTGAGTGAAGATGAAATTTTAGTCCCATTTTTTACTTTTGGTTCAATTTTTTCTTGTGCTCAAAATATAAAAATAAAACAAGATGAAATTTGTGGCACTATTTGCGAAATTTTAGGTCTTTTGCATGATAAAAAATATAATCAAGAGCTTTTAAAAGGTTAAATAATGAAAAAAGTATTTTTTTTAATTTTAAGTTTAATAAGTTTTGTTTTTTCAAATGATAAAATCATTATAGCTCATAGAGGGGCTAGTGGGTATTTAGTTGAGCATACTTTAGAAAGTAAAACTTTAGCTTATGCTATGGGTGCTGATTATATAGAACAAGATTTGGTCATGAGTAAAGATGATAAACTTATTGTCATTCATGATCTTTATTTAGATCATATTAGTGATGTAGCCCAAAAATTTCCAAAAAGATCTAGGTTAGATGGGCATTTTTATGTTATAGACTTTACTTTAGCTGAGTTAAAAACTTTAAACATGAGTGAGCCTTTTGTGTTTAAAAATGGAATTAAAACTGCTAAATATCCTAAGCGTTTTCCAATTGATAAGGCTCAATTTAGTATTCATACTTTTGAAGAAGAAATAGAGCTTATACAAGGTCTTAATAAGGTATTTAATCAAGAAATAGGACTTTATGTAGAAATAAAAAAACCTTGGTTTCATAAACAAGAGGGTAAAGATATAGCTAAAGCTACTTTGGAAATTCTTAAAAAATATGGTTATACTCAAAAAAATGACAAGGTTTATTTGCAAAGTTTTGATTATCCTGATTTAAAACGTATAAAGAGGAATTATTTCCTATTATGGGTATGAATTTAAAGCTTATTGCTTTGATTGCTGATAATAATTCTAAAGAAACTTTCCAATGGATAAATGGTAAATTAAAGGCTTATGATTTTATGCCTTTTATAGAAGCTAAGAATTTTAATGAAATTGTTAAAGTGGTTGATGGAGTAGGACCTTCTTATAATATGCTTTTTAATGTACAAAAAAGCCAAAAAGGAAACTTAGTTTTTACAGATTTTGTTAAAAAGGCTCACAAAAGCGGTTTGTTAGTCCATCCTTATACTTTAAGAATAGATGCTTTACCTCCTTATGTGAGTTCTTATCATAAGTTATTTGATGCTATATTATTTAAAATTAATGCTGATGGTGTTTTTACAGATTTTCCAGATATTGGTAAGAAATTTTTAAGGTTTTGAGAATGAAGGTAAAAATTTTAGCCTTTTTAAGTATCTTACCCTTCTTTATGGTATTTATTTTTTTTATAGCAGCACCTTTAGTTTGGATAATGATTAATGCTTTTTATATAGAGGATAAGGGATTTTATTCTTTGGATAATTTTATAAGAATTTTTGAGTCTAAATTTTATTTACAAAGCATTGTTAATTCTTTACAAATTAGTTTTGTTTCTAGTATTTTTGGACTTTTAATAGGATTTTTAGCAAGTTATTCTTTTGTTTGTTTTAACTCCTTGTAAAATATGTAAATTTCTTTTTTCTTTAAATACTATGATAAGTAATTTCTCAGGAGTTCCTTTAGCTTTTGCTTTTATTATTATTCTTGGAAGTAATGGTGTAATTAATGTATTTTTAAAAAATTTAGGCATAGAGCCTTTTATTAGTATTTATGCTAATTTAGGTATTAATCTTGTCTATGTGTGTTTTCAAATTCCTCTAGCAATTTTACTTTTATTACCTGCTTTTAAAAGTCTTGAAAATTCACATTTAAATGCTTGTAAGACGCTAGGAGGAGGTAATTTTTTACTGGGTAAAAATAGCTTTACCTTTACTTTTTCCTGCTTTATTAGGTGTTTTTTTAATTTTGTTTGCTAATGCTTTTGGGGCTTATGCTACTATTTATGCTTTAAGCTCTGGGAATTTTAATATTGTTCCTATAAGAATTGCTGCTTTAATTGCAGGAGATATTAATCTTGATCCTTATAAAGCTAGTGCTTTAAGTATTATCATAATTATTATTATGATAATACTTACTTTTATAGTTAATTTTCTTTCTAAAAAATATAATTTTAAAGGTGTTTTAGATGAATGAAAATTTAAGTTTAAAAGTTAGAATTTATCATTATACTGTTTTATTTTTAGTGTTTTTATTTTTAATTTTACCCTTGCTTGCTACTTTTATATATTCTATTTCTAGCTCTTGGGGAGTGAGTGTTTTTCCTGATGGTTTTACACTTAAATGGTATTTGCAGCTTTTTAATGATGAGAGGTTTTTGGTTGCTTTTTATCATTCTTTGTTTGTTTGTGTATCTAGTATTGTATTTTCTATTTTTCTTATCTTTCCTTTGGTTTTTGTGGTAAATTATTATTTTTTAAAGTTAAAATTTTTTGTAAATATACTTATTATTATGCCTTTTGCTATACCCCCTATAGTTACTTGTATAGGACTTTTACAAATTTATGCTAATAGCATAGGAGGTACAGTTTGGATACTTATTTTTACTTATTTTACTATAATTTTACCTTTTATTTATAGGGTTTTAGATAATGCTATATCAAGTATAAAATTAAATGAACTTATTGCATCAAATGCTGTGCTTGGAGGTTCTTTAGTGGGTGCAATTTTTAAACTTATTTTACCTAATCTAAGAAATGGAATTTTAATAGTAGTATTTTTAAGTTTTTCTCTTTTAATAGGTGAATTTTTATATGCAAATATTCTTGTTGGGAGCACTTATGAAACTTTGCAAGTTTATCTTTATAGTATTAAAAATCAAAGTGGACATTATTCTAGTGTTTTGGTGATTGTGTATTTTATCTTGATTTTTATAGCAACTTTCATAGTTTGTTTGATTAAGGAGTGAAAATGGCTTATTTAGAGATTAAAAATTTTAAAAAAACTTATGAAGACAAGGTTGTTTTTCAAAATATTAGTTTTAATGCTAAAAAGGATGAATTTATAACTCTTTTGGGTCCTAGTGGTTGTGGAAAATCAACACTTTTAAGATGTATAGCAAGTCTTAGTCGTATTAATGAAGGTAAAATTTTAATTAATGATAAAGATATTACTAAATTAAGTCCGCAAAAAAGAAATATAGGTATGGTTTTTCAAAATTATGCCCTTTTTCCTAATCTTAATGTTTTTGAAAACATAGCCTTTGGTTTAAAAATTAAAAAAATGGACAAAAAAGATATAGAAAAAAGAGTAAAAAAGATGCTAAAATTAGTTGAGCTTGAAGAATACATAAAAACTTATCCACATAAGCTTTCAGGCGGTCAAATGCAAAGAGTAGCTTTATCAAGATCTTTAATAATTAAGCCCAATTTTACTTTTATTAGATGAGCCTTTATCGGCGCTTGATGCTAAAATTCGGAAACATTTAAGGATGCAAATTAAGGAAATTCAAAAAGAATTGAATTTAACTACTATTTTTGTTACCCATGATCAAGAAGAAGCATTGGAGTTATCTGATAGGATTATTTTAATGAACAAAGGTAAAATCATGCAAAATTCAAGTGCAAATAATCTTTATCTTTTACCAGAATGTCATTTTGTTGCAAGTTTTATAGGAAGTTATAATATTTTAAGTCCTAAAGAATTGGATAATTTGGGTTTACAACATAATTTCAAAAAAGATATGGCCTTGCGTCCTGAAACTATAGAAATTTCTAATAAGGGTTTAAAAGCTAAAATTAAGCAAAAATTACTCCTTGGCAATGTCATACGCTATTTGGTTAAACTTCAAGAAATTGAACTTAAGGTGGATACATTAAATTTTAGTATCTATAGCACTTTTGAAGTGGGCGATAAAATTGCTTTAAGATTTAATCTTTCTTTGGCAAAAGAGTTGAAATGAAGCTTATTTTGTTTGATTTAGATGATACTTTAATACAAGGTGATAGTGCTAAGCTTTGGCTTGAATTTTGTGTAGAGAAAGGTTTTTTATCCAAAGGATATTTAGAAAAAATTGATTTTTATCAAAAACAATATCATGAAAAAAAGCTTAATATGGATGAATTTATGCTTTTTTTCTTGAAAGTATAAAAGGATGAGATGAGGGAAAAATTTCTCTTTTGATAGATGAATTTATTAATAAATATATTAAACCTTATAAAAAAGCCAAAGATCTTATAATAAAATATCAAAATCAACGATGTATTATAATTTCTGCTACAGCCGAATTTTTAGTGAAAAAAATTGCTTCTTATTTAGGAGTAAGGGAAAGTATAGCTATAAAATGTGAACTTGTTGATAAAAAATTTAGTGGAAAAACAGAAGGTATATATAGTTTTAAAGAGGGTAAAGTCTTAAGACTTAAAGAGTATTTAGGAAAAGATTATGAAAAATGGATGAAAGAATCCTATTTTTTTAGTGATTCTATTAATGATTTACCATTATTGGAATGTGTTACCAAAGCTTTTGCATGTAATGGTGATCAAAAACTTTTAAAAGTCGCAAAAGAAAGAAAATATAAAATTTTAAATTTTTGAATAAAGTATAAAATTTATACTTTATTCTAGGTCATATTTTTGAATTAATATATCATAAAAACCATTAGCTTTAATTTCATCTATGCCTTTATTAAATTTTTCTAATATTTCTTTTTGTTTATCTTTATCAAAAGCAAAACTTAAGCCTTCTGCGTTATCCATTTCTTTGTAAAAATCTATTAGTTCTGGATTTTCTTTTAAAAAGCCTTTGGCAGTATCTTGATCTGCAATAATAGCATCGATTTTATTATTTTTTAGTGCTAAAACAGCTATATTTAGATCTTTATTGCTTTGAACTTGTGCATTTTTGATAGCTTTTGCTGTATTTTCTTGCACACTTCCTAATTGAACTCCTATTTTTTTACCTTCCAAGTCAGTTTTTGTTTGAAGAGTTTCATTACTTTTAAGTTTGATATAAAGATTTTTACTCATATAATAGGGTTTAGTAAAATCTACACTTTGTTTTCTTTCATCTGTAGCACTCATGGCTGAAGCAATCATATCGATTTTTCCTGCTTTTAAAGCAGGGATTAATCCATCAAAATTAGTTTCAATCCAAACAATTTCAATACTATTATTTTTAGCAATTTTTTCAACTAAATCAGTATCAAAACCTGTAAGTTTAGAATCTTGCTTATAATTAAAAGGTTTGTAATTAGGAGCAGTTCCAACTTTAAGCTTTATATTTGAATTTGATTTTGAGTTTTCAATATCACTACAAGCATTTAAAAATAAAGTTATTAAATTTAATAAAACAATATTTAGTATTTTTTTCATTATTTTTCCTATAAATATAGTATTTTTATAAAAATATACTATATTTATACTGATATTTAGTTGAATTTAAACTCCAAATCCACACTCAAAGAACTCATACAAAAAGGTCTTTATGTGGTAGTAAGTTCAAGAGTATTATGCACTCATGTTGTACTCAATCAAACAGATTCTCAATCAGGTTTTATTAGTGCTAAAGATTTAAGTCCGCAAAAGGCTAGAGTATTATTAATGCTAGCTCTTACAAAAACCAATGATGCTAAAATTATTCAAGAATATTTTTTAAAATATTAATTTAAAAATATATTGAAAATATTTGGATTAAAAAAATTTTTGTATGCATTTAATTGATTTAATCCAAATATTAGTTTAAAAATCTTTGATTTTAAATCTTTATTTTATCTTTGATTTTAAATCTTATAAACAAACTTTATCTTAAAAAAACCAAGTATAGTAAGTTAATAAAATATATACTTACTATACATTAAAATTATACTAAGTAAATTACAATTACAATTACTAAATTATTAAATTACTAAATTTAAGTTTTTAAATATTCAATCAATGATTTAATATATACTTTTAAAAAATTATTGTTTTAATGATTAAAATAAGTGTTTTAAAAATTATTATTTTTTATAAAAAATACATTATAAGATTAAAAAAATATATTCTTATGAAATCTAAATATAGTGTTTTTATATTTTTAAGATTTAAAATATTGCATTGATTATTATTTTAACATTATCATTCAAATAATTTTAAAAGAAAAGTTTAAATTAAAAAAATAAGATTTATAAAAAAACTTTAAAAGATAAAGCCTAATTTATAAAATCTAGCTGATTGAATTTAATTTAAAAAAAAGAATATGATTTAAAATAATATTTTTAATCATTTTAGTTTTAATAAGTCTTTATTTTCTTTAATTCCTCTTTAAGCTTAATTAGTTATAATTTCATTTCCTTTTTTAAAAAAAGGACTTAAAATCTTTTAAATTATAAAGTTTCACCAAGCTAGATTTTATAAATTAGGCTTTATCTTTTAAAGTTTTTTTATAAATCTTATTTTTTTAATTTAAACTTTTCTTTTAAAAATGATTTTTTGTTTTTGTTCTTGTTCTTTATAATTTAATATTGTTATTTCAATTCTTATGAGTCAATCTTTAAAATCTAAATAAGTGATCGATTGAGCCAAAAAAGATTTAGGCATAAGCAATTATGTAAAATCTATCAATCTAATATTAAGAATAAAAATAAAATTTTATTCTTTAAATATACTTTTTCTTTGAAGAAAAAGATTAAACTATCTATAATTATTATGGAGAGTTTGATCCTGGCTCAGAGTGAACGCTGGCGGCGTGCCTAATACATGCAAGTTGAACGATGAAACTTCTAGCTTGCTAGAAGTGGATTAGTGGCGCACGGGTGAGTAAGGTATAGTTAATCTGCCCTACACAAGAGGACAACAGTTGGAAACGACTGCTAATACTCTATACTCCTACTTAACACAAGTTAAGTAGGGAAAGTTTTTTCGGTGTAGGATGAGACTATATAGTATCAGTTAGTTGGTGAGGTAATGGCTCACCAAGACTATGACGCTTAACTGGTCTGAGAGGATGATCAGTCACACTGGAACTGAGACACGGTCCAGACTCCTACGGGAGGCAGCAGTAGGGAATATTGCGCAATGGGGGAAACCCTGACGCAGCAACGCCGCGTGGAGGATGACACTTTTCGGAGCGTAAACTCCTTTTCTTAGGGAAGAATTTTGACGGTACCTAAGGAATAAGCACCGGCTAACTCCGTGCCAGCAGCCGCGGTAATACGGAGGGTGCAAGCGTTACTCGGAATCACTGGGCGTAAAGGGCGCGTAGGCGGATTATCAAGTCTCTTGTGAAATCTAATGGCTTAACCATTAAACTGCTTGGGAAACTGATAATCTAGAGTAAGGTAGAGGCAGATGGAATTGGTGGTGTAGGGGTAAAATCCGTAGATATCACCAAGAATACCCATTGCGAAGGCGATCTGCTAGAACTTAACTGACGCTAAGGCGCGAAAGCGTGGGGAGCAAACAGGATTAGATACCCTGGTAGTCCACGCCCTAAACGATGTACACTAGTTGTTGGGGTGCTAGTCATCTCAGTAATGCAGCTAACGCATTAAGTGTACCGCCTGGGGAGTACGGTCGCAAGATTAAAACTCAAAGGAATAGACGGGGACCCGCACAAGCGGTGGAGCATGTGGTTTAATTCGAAGATACGCGAAGAACCTTACCTGGGCTTGATATCCTAAGAACCTTATAGAGATATGAGGGTGCTAGCTTGCTAGAACTTAGAGACAGGTGCTGCACGGCTGTCGTCAGCTCGTGTCGTGAGATGTTGGGTTAAGTCCCGCAACGAGCGCAACCCACGTATTTAGTTGCTAACAGTTTGGCTGAGCACTCTAAATAGACTGCCTTCGTAAGGAGGAGGAAGGTGTGGACGACGTCAAGTCATCATGGCCCTTATGCCCAGGGCGACACACGTGCTACAATGGCATATACAATAAGACGCAATACCGCAAGGTGGAGCAAATCTATAAAATATGTCTTAGTTCGGATTGTTCTCTGCAACTCGAGAGCATGAAGCCGGAATCGCTAGTAATCGTAGATCAGCCATGCTACGGTGAATACGTTCCCGGGTCTTGTACTCACCGCCCGTCACACCATGGGAGTTGATTTCACTCGAAGCCGGAATACTAAAATAGTTACCGTCCACAGTGGAATCAGCGACTGGGGTGAAGTCGTAACAAGGTAACCGTAGGAGAACCTGCGGTTGGATCACCTCCTTTCTAGAGTACAAAGTAACTAGTCTCACAACAGTTGCTTCAATATAAACTCAATCATCCTTGTTTAGATTTTAAAGATTGATAAAACAATTAAGAGCAGATGAGTATATCATCTTCCTAATGGGGAATTAGCTCAGCTGGGAGAGCGCCTGCTTTGCACGCAGGAGGTCAGCGGTTCGATCCCGCTATTCTCCACCATACAAAGGGCCTATAGCTCAGCTGGTTAGAGTGCACCCCTGATAAGGGTGAGGTCACAAGTTCAAGTCTTGTTAGGCCCACCATAAATGTCAATCTTAGGCATAAAACTTAAAGCAAGTATATTTATTGCTTATAAAGATAAGTCAAATTCATATATAAGTTTATTTAAAACTTATTGTTTAATTTTGTAATGTATATTTTCTTTAGGTTTTACCTAAATGCAATACTTATAAATTAGAAATTTCTAAACAATAATCTTAAATTTTAATTTTTGAAAATCTTTTAATATTAATTCATTAAAATATTTATAATAATAATTTGTATTGATATGGGTTTAATACTAAATAATATTTATATTTCCAAATAAATTAAATTATAAATTCAATATAAAATTGTAAGATGTAAAATATATAGATAATGTATTAAAATAAAACATAAGATTTATTAAAACCATTCACAAGTTAAAAAGTTATTATGATTTAAATCTTTAAATCTTTAAATCTTTAAATCTTACATGATAGAGAATAAATGAAAAGATTTTTGGTTTGATCAACTGTGGGTAGGATCAGTTGATCTTTGAGAGATATTTTTTAAGTGTATAGTTTTTCTAAACTTTCTTTTGCGATTTGAGTGATTTTATCCCATTGTTTTTCTAAAATTAATTCTTTTGGACTTAACCAAGATCCACCTACGCAAAGGACGTTATTTAAATTTAAATAATCTTTCATGTTGTTGATATTAATACCTCCAGTAGGACAAAATTTAACATTATGAAAAGGTGAGGCAAAAGATTTTAACATATTTATTCCTCCACAAGCTTGTGCTGGAAAAAATTTTAAATTTGTATAACCGCATTCAAGAGCTAGCATTATTTCACTTGCCGTTGCTACGCCTGGAATTAAAATTATATCTATATCTTTAATCTCTTGTGCAAAGATAGAATTAAAACCTGGACTTATGGCAAATTTTGCACCAGCATTTTTAACTTCTTCTAGCATTTTAGAATTTAAAACAGTGCCTGCACCTACAATCATTTGCGGAACTTCATGAGATATGAGTTTGATTGCTTGTATTGCATCTTTTGTTCGTAGAGTAATTTCTAGAATTCTAATTCCTCCTTTTAATAAAGCTTTAGCTAATTCAACACTCGTATTTAAATCATAAATAGTAATTACTGGAATAATCTTGTTTATTTGTAAAATTTGTTGTGCTTGCATTTTTTTCCTTAATTAAAATATCCACCAAAGCTCATTGCACCTGTTTCAGCACTAGAACTTTGTGATCTAAAGCCTGCGAAAAGTTCTCTACCGCAACCAAAAATTTCTTGATTTTTAAATTCATTTATTTTTCTATTTTTCCATTCTTTTTCATCGAGTAAAACTTCAAGAATACCATTTTTTGCATCAAATAAAATCATATCCCCGTTTTTTATTTTTGCTATATTTCCTCCAAGTAATGCTTCTGGACTCATATGTATGGCTGCTGGTATTTTGCCTGAGGCTCCTGACATTCTACCATCTGTAATAAGAGCTACTTTAAAACCTTGATCTTGTAAACTTCCTAAGAGCGGAGTAAGTTTATGTAATTCTGGCATACCGTTAGCTCTAGGTCCTTGATAAGGTATAATGGCAATAAAATCTTTTTGAAGTTCTTTGTTTTCAAAACTTTTGATAAATTCTTGTTGAGAATTAAAGACTAAAGCTGGAGCTTTTATAATTTGATGTTCTTCTTTTACGGCTGAAATTTTTATTACTGCTCTACCTATGTTTCCTTTTAAAATTTTAACTCCTCCATCTTTTAAAAAAGGGTTTTTTATGCTTCTTAATATATTTTCATTTTTACTTTTTTCAACCCCATTTTTATAAACAATTTTATTATCAATGAAAAATGGATTTTGAGTATAGCTTTGCATGCCCTTACCCATAACAGTATCTACATCATCATGTAATAAACCTTCTTTTAAAAGCTCATGAATGATAAAAGCTATGCCTCCAGCTGCTTCAAATTGGTTAATATCTGCTTTACCATTAGGATAAACTCTTGCTAAAAGAGGAATAATATTAGAAATAGCATTAAAATCATCCCAATTTATAATAATACCTGCTGTTCTAGCAACAGCTATTAAATGAATGGTGTGATTGGTTGATCCACCTGTTGCCATAAGTCCTATCATAGCGTTGACAATATTTTTTTCACTTAATAATTCTCCTATGCTTTTGATTTGATTTTTGACCATATGTAAAGCTGCCTGTTTTACTAAAGCTTCTCTTAAAGTGGTATTTGGATTAATAAAAGCTGAGTTGGCTAAATGTAGTCCCATAAATTCGATCATCATTTGATTTGAATTAGCTGTACCATAAAAAGTGCAAGTACCAACATCATGATAAGATTTCATTTCACTTTGAAGTAATGCGTCACGAGAAATTTTACCCTCGGCGAAAAGTTGTCTAGTTTTAGATTTTTCATCATTAGATATCCCGCTAGTCATAGGTCCTGAAGGTATAAAAATACTAGGTAAATGCCCAAAGCTTAAAGCTCCTATTAAAAGACCAGGAACAATTTTATCACAAACTCCAAGATAAAAAGCTCCATCAAAAACATTATGAGAAAGAGCTATAGCTACACTCATAGCAATAACATCACGCGAAAATAAACTCAATTCCATGCCTTCATAACCTTGGGTGATTCCATCGCACATAGCTGGAGTACCGCCTGCAAACTGAGCAAAAGCATTATGTTTAAAAATTTCTTTTTTAATAATATCGGGATAATTTTTAAAGGGTTGATGTGCTGAAAGCATATCATTGTAAGCTGAAATGATGGCATAATTTAGTCCTTCATTTTCTTTAATTTTTTCTTTAATATGTTTTGGAATACTTGCATAAGTATGAGCTAAATTGGCACAAGCTAAATTTTTTCTTTGAATTTTACCTTTATATGTTTGAATACGCTCTAAATAATTTTCTCTTGTTTTTTTGCTACGATCTATAATGTTTTGTGTGATTTGTTTTAGTTTTATTTGTGCCATTATTTAATTCCTTGAAAATTTTTTTAGATTAAAATTTCTTAATCATTGTAATAATTATGCTATATTCTAAATAAAAATTCTAAATAATAGCTTTAATGTTAAGCTTTTATTTGGTGATGAAATTTTTAATATTTATGATATGTACAAGGAAAAATGATGCAAAATTTTAGATTTGTTTTATTTGGAGCTACTGGGGATTTGGCCATGAGAAAAATTTTTCCATCATTATATCAAGCTTTTTTAGATGATTTATTGCCTTCTATGGGAAGAATTATTGCTACAAGTAGGAGTAGTTTTAATACAGAACAATTTATAGGGGAACTAAATAATCGTTCTAAAATACATATTAAAAATTATAATGATAAAAAATGGGAAGAATTTACACATATTATAACCTATTTAAGTATTAATTTAAACAATATGGAAGATTTTTATTATTTGCAAAAAGAGCTTGGCCATACAAATCAAAATATTGTAATTTATTTTTCTGTTTCACCTGAATTTTTTATGAAAGCTTGCAAGAATTTAACATTAGTTCATCTTAATCAAGCTAATGTAAAAATTATTTTAGAAAAACCTTTAGGTATGGATTTGCAATCTTGTCAAGCTATTAACAATGAAATTGCTAAATACTATAATGAAAATCAAATTTATAGGATTGATCATTATCTTGGAAAAGAAAGCATACAAAATCTTTTGTTTTTAAGATCTTATAATCCTATATTTACATCTTTGTGGAATAAAGAACATATTGATTATATAGAAATTAGTGTTTTTGAAACTTTGGGGGTTGAAAGTAGAGGAGAATTTTATGATAATACAGGGGCTTTAAGAGACATGGTTCAAAATCATATTTTACAAATCCTCTCTTTAGTCGCTATGAAAATTCCACAAAATTTTGATGCACAATCTATAAGAGAAGCCAAATTAAATCTTTTAAAAAACTTAAAACCTTTAAGTGATGAAGATATGAAAAATAATGTAATTAGAGCTCAATATATTAAATCAGGTGAATTTAAAGCATATTTGGCTGAAGATAATGTAAAAAATAATAGTCAAACTGAAACTTTTGTGGCTATTAAAGCTGAACTTTTAGAAGAAAATTGGGAAGGGGTTCCTTTTTATATAAGAACAGGTAAAAGAATGGCAGATTCTTTTGCACAAATTGTTATTTATTTTAAAAATAAAGAACTTTTAAATTTACACCCTAATAAACTTATCATACGTTTACAACCAGATAATGAGATTTCTTTAAATTTAAAAGTTAAAAAAATTGGCAAAACTATGGAATATGAAGAAAAAAATCTTATTTTAAATCTTAATAATTCTTCTATTATGCAGCCTTATGAAAGATTAATTTTAGATGCAATAGAAGGAAATCAAACATCTTTTAATCACAAAGAAGAACTTGAGGCAGCTTGGATTTGGATTGATCCTATTTTAGAAAATTGGAAGGCAAATAAAACCCCTTTATATTTTTATCTTGCAGGTAGTTGGGGTCCTAAAGAAGTTTTTGATTTTATTAAACAAGATGGTCATGAATGGCATAATTATTAATTAAACTTTGTTTGTATATTAGTGTTTATTTTTAATGTTTTATATAAAATAAATGTGAAAATTTGAAACAATAATCTTGGTATTTTATTTAAATATAAATAAAACAAATAAAGTTATTAAACAAAGCTTTGCTAAGCTTTAATTATATATTTTAATCAAGGTGTATTAATGGCATTTAAATTATATAATTTTGATAATGCATTAGAATCCAATATTGCATTAGTTAAAGCTATTGTTTCATCACTTGAAAAATATCTATCTTTTAAAGATAGGGTTAATCTTGCTTTTTCTGGAGGAAAATCTCCTATTGATTTTTTAGAGTTATTAAGTAAAGAAGATTGTGCCTGGCATAGATGTAATGTTTCTTTAGTGGATGAAAGAATTGTTGATTTAAATGATGAAAATAGTAATGCTAGATTAATCACAACACATTTTTTAAAAAATTTAGCTCAAAAATCTTATTTTCAAACTTATTTTGAAAATCCTAATATTGCATTAGATAAACTTGTTTGTAAGGCAAACATTTATTATCAACAACCCGATATTGCTATTTTAGGTATGGGGCTTGATGGACATACAGCTTCACTTTTTTGTGATGCTCAAGAATTCCAACAGGCTTTAAAAACACATCAAAATATTGTTTTAATGAGTCCTAAAAATGCACCTTATAAAAGATTATCTATGTCTTTATCTGCTCTTGAAAAATGTAAAGAATTGTTTTTATCAATAAGCACAGAAGAAAAATTAAAGGTTTTAAATAAAGCTCTTGAGGCAATTGATCCAAAATTGCCTATCTCTTATATACTTCATTCAAAAAAGGTAGTATGCAATGTCTATTTCTCAAAATAAAAAAACTTATCCTAGGCTTTTGGCTGATATTGGAGGGACAAATGCTCGTTTTGCATTGGAAGTTGAAGCAAATATTATTGAAAATATAGAAGTATTAGCTTGTAATGATTATAACACTGTTGTTGATGCTGTTAAAATGTATTTAAGTAAAGTTGGTAATCCTGTAGTTAAGTATGCTGCTTTTGCTATAGCAAATCCTGTAGTGGGAGATTGGGTGCAAATGACAAATCATCATTGGGCTTTTTCTATAGAAACTACAAGACAAGCTTTGCATTTAGAAGTTTTAATTTTGATTAATGATTTTACAGCACAAGCTTATGCAATTTCTAAGATGTCTACTGCAGATCTTATTCAAATAGGTGGTACTTCTTGTGAAATAAATGCTCCTAAGGCTGTTTTAGGTCCTGGTACTGGACTTGGTGTAAGCGGATTAATTCCTTGTTATAATGGAGGTTATATTGCTTTAGCAGGAGAGGGTGGACATACTAGTTTTTCGCCTTTTGATGATACTGAAGTAGCTATTTGGCAGTATGCTAAGAAAAAATATGGGCATGTATCAGCAGAACGTTTTTTAAGCGGTTCAGGGCTCGTTTTAATTTATGAAGCTTTAGCAGATAGAGAAAAGGTAAAAAGTTTAAATATGACACCTGAGCTTATTAGTGAATATGCTTTAAGTGGTAAATCACCTTTGTGTCGTTTGACTTTAGATATTTTTTGCGCAATGCTTGGAACTGTTTCTGCTGATTTAGCTTTAACTTTAGGTGCTAGAGGTGGAGTTTATCTTTGCGGAGGAATAATTCCTCGATTTATTGATTATTTTAAAACTTCTCCTTTTAGAGTACGTTTTGAAAATAAAGGGAGATTTGATGCTTATTTAGCAGCTATTCCTATATATGTTGTTTTAGCTAAATATTCTGGGATTTATGGTGTAGCTGTAGCACTTGAAAATCATTTAAGGGATTATTTTTTAAAAAACCGGAGTTAGTGATGAAAACTTTGACACAACTAAAATCTTATAAAGCATTGCAAAGCCATTTTTTGGATATTAAAGATGTGCATATGCGAACTTTATTTGATGAAGATTTAAATAGAGGGTTAAGATATTTTTTACAACTTGGAGATTTAAAACTTGATTATTCTAAAAATCGCATGAATGATAAAACTTTAAAGCTTTTATTTGATTTAGCACATGAATGCTCATTGAAAGAAAAAATTGATGCTATGTTTGAAGGTAAAAAAATTAATAATACCGAAAATAGGGCGGTTTTACATACAGCTTTAAGAAATAAATCAGGCTATGCGGTTATGATTGATGATATGGATATTATGCCAAATG